>JAQCMY010000217.1 GCA_028274865.1 Haloferacaceae archaeon
TGACCCACGCCTGACTCCCTGCGCATGACCGACCCAGCCGTCGGCATCGACGCGATCGAGATCTGGACCGGCAAGTGTAAGCTCGACCTCGCCGAGACGTTCGCGCCCGAGAAGGGCGACGACCCGGCGAAGTACACGAAGGGCCTCGGCCTCCGGGCGTCGTCGTTCCCGGACACCTACGAGGACATCGTGACGATGGCGGCCAACGCCGCCAAGTCGCTGCTGGACCGCGAGGGGCTCGCGCCCGAGGACATCGGGCGTATCGACGTCGCGACAGAGAGCGCGTTCGACAACTCCAAGCCGGTCTCGACGTACGTCGCCGGCTGTCTCGAACAGGTGTACGACGGCGACTTCCGGCACGCGAACAAGGGCGAGCGGAAGTTCGCCTGCGTCTCCGGCACACAGTCCGTCGACGACGCCTACAACTGGATCCGGGCGGGTCGGAACCGCGGCCGGGCGGCGCTGGTCGTCGCCACCGACACCGCGCTGTACGCCCGCGGCGACCCCGGCGAGGCGACGCAGGGCGCGGGCGCGGTGGCGATGCTCGTCGACGAGGACCCCTCGATCGTCTCGCTGTCGACGGACCAGGGGATCGGGAGTATGGACGAGACGGACTTCCTGAAGCCACAACAGCAGTTCCCGAGCGTCGACGGCAAGCGCTCGGTCAAGGTGTATCTCGCCCGGATGCGCGAGGCACTGGAGGACTACGAGTCCGTCTCGGGCCGCGTCGGAGTCGAGGACTTCCGGTTCGCGCCGTTCCACACGCCGTTTCCGGGGATGGTCCGGAAGGCCGCGGTCCTCGCGTACCGCCACGTCACCCGCGGCACGGAGCTAGAGGAGGCGCTGGCGCCGGAGATCGGCCGCCAGCCCCGCGAGGACGCGTTCGACGACCGCGAGGCGTTCGAGACGGCGATGCGGGACTACGTCGACGCGCTCTCGGAGACCGACCGCTACCGCGAGTGGTACGAGGCGACGATCGAGCCGACGATCGACATCGGTCGTCGGGTCGGCAACTGGTACACCGGCTCGGTCCACCTCGCTCGGGCCAGTGCGCTCCGCTCGGCGCTGCGGGCAGACGAGGACCTCGTCGGCGAGGAGCTGCTCGTCGGGTCGTACGGCTCCGGCGCACAGGCCGAGATCCACGCCGAAACCGTGTGCGAGGGGTGGCGCGAGGGCGTCGCAGCGATCGACCTGGACGAGCGACTCGACGCCCGCTACGA
This sequence comes from Haloferacaceae archaeon, assembly GCA_028274865.1. Lineage (GTDB taxonomy): Archaea > Halobacteriota > Halobacteria > Halobacteriales > Haloferacaceae > A07HB70. The sequence goes on from JAQCMY010000217.1 coordinate 1,221, forward strand.
CCTCTCGTTCGAGGAGTACGAGCGTATCCACGACACGCACAACCACGACGTCGAGTCGGACGTCGAGCCGTTCACCGAGCCGACGGACGAGTTCGTCCACGCCGGGTGGGGGCGGATGAACGAGCGGCAGTACGAGTACGTCGAGTAGGCACGGCTGCGTGAGCGCGGCCAGCGCCGGCTACAGCCCCCGGAGCGCCGCCAGCGTCTCGTCGAGCCCGGTCGTCGACGACGCGAGCGAGACGCCGTCGGCCCGCGCCAGCGCCGGCGCGTGCTCCCACACCTCCTCCGGCGCGAGGCCGTGGAGCAGGACGGCGTTCGGCGTCGGTGTCACGACGCGGAGCGCGACGAGCGGCGACTCGCCCCGCGTCACGCCGGTGAACACGAGCAGCCGGTCGGTCGACTGGCCGTACAGCCGGTAGAACTCCTCGCTCGACAGCCGGGTGATGGCCGCGACGCTGTTGATGACGGTGTGGCCGTGGACCACGCTCCGGTCGCCGTCGACGAGCGGCGTCGCGCCGAGCGCCTCGTACACGCGGTCCAGCGGCACGGCGGTCTGGTACTCCCGGAGGTCGTAGACGACGTCGTTCTCGAAGCCGGCGGAGTGGACGCGCGCGAACTGTCGAACCTGCCGTCCGCCGCGCGCCTCGTCGACGTCGAGGAGTGCCTCGACGGTGCGCCGGACGACGCCGATTCCGGGGTTCGCCCGCCGTCCGCTCTCGTAGTCCGAGACGACGGACGGCGAGACGCCGAGCGCGTCCGCGAGGTCGGTCTGGGAGACGTCGAAGTCCGTTCGCCACTTCCGGAGGGTCGCGCCCGGCTCGTCGCTCATCGCCACCTCGCCGGCGATGCGGCGCGCCAGCCGTGTCCGCGCGCTCGCCTCGTCGTTCGCCGGTCCCGCCTCGGGTCCCATACACGTCAGCCGGCAACGCCGATCAAAAGCGTGTCGGCGGCACAACTGCTTTGCTGGCCCGCCCGAACGCCGTGCCGTGCCATCGACACTCGTCCACCTCGCGGTCGCCGCCGTCCTCGCCGCCGCGCTCCTCGGGGACCACCTCACGCCGCGGCGCGCGGGCGCTGTCCTCGCCGCCGCGGCGGTTCCGGACCTCGACACGTTCGTCGGGCTGGCGGTGACCGGCGCTCACCGCGCGCTCCTCCACACGCTCCTCTTGCCGCTCCTCCTCGCCGCGCTCCTCGTCGTCGACGCGCGCCGCTCCGGCTGGCTCCGGGCGCGCTACGGCGCCGCTGGCGTCCGCACGGCGTGGGTGGCCGTCGCCGCCGTCCTCGTCGGCGGCATCGCCCCGGACCTCGCCACGAACGGCGTCAACCTGCTCTATCCGGTCCACGACCAGTTCGTGAGCGCCGACGGCCGGCTGGTGCTGTCGTCCGAGCGCGGAGTCGTCCAGACGTTCGTCGACCTCTCGCCCGACCGGCCCGCCCGTACCACGGAGAACACCGCCTACTTCACCGGCGTCGACCCAGAGCCCCGGACCCCCGGCGCGGAGTCGGGACAGGCTGTCGAGCGAATCTTCCCCGTCGTCGGCTCCGGGCTCCAGCTTCTCCTCGTCGCGCTCGGGTACGGCACGCTCGCCGCGCGGCTCGCCGAGCGGCGCGGCGCCGGGTAGTCGCCGGACCGCTCGGCTACGCCGGCGGCGAACTCGGGACGGCTCGTGGCGGCCAGCCGACGCCGGGCGACAGGCTCTGTCCGGGGGCTACGCCCCGACCAGTACCGCGCTCGCGTCGTCCGGGTCGTCGTCGTCGGCCGTCCGGAGCCGGTCACGAAGCGCCGCGACACCCTCGTCGGCGGCGAACCGGACCATCGCCGGCGGGTCCGCGAAGACGCCGAGTCGCCCGACCAGCGGGTCGAACCCGTCGGTGTAGCACAGCACCGGGCCGTCGTCCGGCGCGCGGCGACCGGTCGTCGCGAACTCCGCCGCGAGCGGGTTGAGCCGCGCGACCCAGTAGCCGCCGGGGACGTTACAGAACGAGCGGGTCGCGCGGATGTGTGAGAGCTGTCCCTCACGGGCCTCCGCCTCGTCGGCGCCGCGGGCCTTCAGCTCCGACCGGATGCGGGCCGTGCGCTCGTCGACGTGGTCCAGCACGCCCGGCGTCGAGACGCGTCCCGACGGGTCGACGAACGCGGCCGAGGTGTCGCCCAGCACGAGGTAGGAGAGCCCTCCGTCGTCGTCCCGCGCCGCCGCGGCAACCTTCGCGTTCGGGAGTTCGTGGCCGGCGACGGCGCTCCGTACCGACCGGTCGGCGTCGCCCGGCACCGCCGCCGCGAGCGCCCGCCCGGTCTCGCCGATCGCCGCCGCACAGGCCGGGCGCAGGTCCGCTCCGGCGTCGAGTTCGTCGACGAGCGCCCTGACGAGGCGCGCCGCGTACCACCGGCCGTCGCTCTCGCCGTCGGTGAACGACCGGTCGCCGAAGCCGCTGGTGCCGTCGGCCACGGCCACCGACCGCTCGCCGACGGCGACGACGTCCTCGCAGACCCCGGCGGCGCCGTCGACCACCCGCGACACCTCCATCGTCGGTACGGAGCCGGTCGCGGAACCTAACCCTGACGGCTCGGGCCGTCGCGGCCACTCCCCGCCCCGGCGTGCAGTCGCCGGTGACCGACCGGACGAACGAGCACGGTCGGTCGGGAGTGGCGCCGACCGTCGACAGCCTCCCGGCACCACGGCCCGGGTCTGTGCTGGCGATAGTGTCTTGCCCGGTGGGCGTCTGAGTCGAGCTATGCTTGAACTCGGCTGCTGCGTCACGGAGCGGGCACGGTAAGATGGACTGGACGGAGAAGTACCGACCGACGACGCTCTCCGAGGTTCGGGGCAACGACAAAGCCCGCGACGCGCTGCAGGCGTGGGCCGAGGGCTGGGAGCCGGGCGACCAGGCGGTGATCCTCCACGGCAGCCCCGGCGTCGGCAAGACGTCGGCGGCCCACGCCCTCGCGGGCGACATGGGCTGGGAGACGGTCGAGCTGAACGCCTCCGACACCCGCACCGCCGACGTGATCGAGCGACTGGCCGGCCGCGCGGCCCGAAACGCCACGCTGGGCGGCGCCGCCGCGGGGACCGCCGGTCGGCAGCTGGTGGTCGTCGACGAGGCAGACAGCATCCACGGCACCTACGACCGCGGCGGCGCCCGCGCGCTGACGGACCTGGTCAAGAGCGCGAGCCAGCCGATCGTCCTCCTCGCGAACGAGTACTACGAGATGAGCCGTGGACTCCGAAACGCCTGCGAGGAGATCGAGTTCCGCGACGTCTC
>JAQCMY010000220.1 GCA_028274865.1 Haloferacaceae archaeon
GGAGCGCGAGTTCCCGCCGGAGGTCGGCCTCGAACGCGTCGTCGATCGGCGGGAGGTGGAGCGTCGCCTCCGCGACGGCGCCTCGACCGCCTCCGGTCGCCTCGACGCGGACACTCGACCGGCGCGTCACCACGAGGTGGTCGTCGTTCAGCGGGTCAGGCCACGCGCCGGCGTCGAAGAGCCGGAAGTCGACGGTGACGCCGTCGGTGACCCGGTAGACCGACCCGTGGCCGTCGAGATACCGCCTCAGCCGCCGTCGCGCGGCACCCCCCGTGTCGTCGGACATCGTCTTCTCGCCACGAGACGGTGCGGACTCGACACACACGAACCTGTCCCCCCGCTCCGGGCGTGCGAGGCCCGGAGCGGGGTGTGGCCGTACGGACGACGGCTGTCCGGGCACCTCACGCGTCCAGGGGCCCGTCTCGCTCGCCGACGGTGATCGTGAATCCGACGTCACGGAGCCGCTCGGCCAGCGGCTCACCGACGCCGGACGCGGGTGTCACGACTCCGCCGGTCAGCTGCGTGTCGGTGTCGTCCCGGAGCAGACAGATCGCGCTCTCGGCGAGCATGCGCGCGGTCGCGCCGTAGCCGGGGTCGAGGGCCGCGCCGAACTCGGCCTCGACGACGAACGACCCGTCGTCGGCTGTTCCGCGCCCGAGGAGACGCACGGTGAAGTGGCCGTTCTCGATCTGCTCTCTGGTCGGCCCCTCGCCCGGGTCGGGAAAGACGAACCGGCGTATCCCCGACCGGATCGGGTCGACGGACATCGCCGCCCTGAACAGCCCGATTCCACCGGCGACGACGCCCGCACCGACCGCACCCGCGACGCCGGATCCGGTCGGGACGACCTCTGTACACCGGAATCCCCGGCCCCACGGGTAGCCGAGGAGGGCGCTGCTGCGCCGGACGACCCGCTCGTTCACCGGCGCCATCGGAGAGGGTGCCGTCCAGCCCGGCCGCAGTCGGTCGTTCCGCGGCCAGCGCTGCTCGCCCGGGTCGTCTCCCTCCCGTTCGCCCGGGGGTGCCAGCGAGTACGGGTCTGCGAGGGTCTGTCTGGCAGTCGGGTCGTCCGACGCGGCGTCGAACAGCTCGGCGAAGCTGGCCAGCGTTCCGCCGCTGACGCCCCCGTCGCCCGACTCGAGATATATCTGTACCCTGTCACAGTGGGCGTCGTACGCCTCGGCTGCGAACGACTGCACGAGCAGCGTCCCGACGTCCGCGGGCACGGAGTCGAACCCACAGCTGTGGACGATCCGTGTCTCCGCGTCGACCGCCTCGTCGTGGAACCGGTCGACGGTCTCCCGGATCCAGTTTATCTCTCCGGTCAGGTCACAGTACTCGGTACCGGTCTCGACACACGCCTCGACCAGCGGGGTTCCGTACGTCGTGTACGGGCCCACGGTCGTACAGATCACCCGGGTTCTCCGCGTGATGTCTCGGAGGCGCTCCGGCTCCGTCGCGTCGCCGACCACGACCGGGACACTGTCCCACCGCTCGCGCTGCCGAACGAGGTCGCGCTCGAGCGCGTCGAGGCGCTCCCGACTCCGGCCGCCGAGCGCCAGCGACACCGCGTCCGGACCGTACTGCCGCGTGAGATACTCGGCGACGAGCCGTCCCGCGAATCCGGTCGCGCCCCACACGACGAGGTCGTACGGTCGGTCGGCGGTTGCCATGTGATCACGCCTTCGTCGCGCGGCAGTGCTAAATCACCGGGACTCCGCCCCCCGACGGCGTGCCGGCCCCTGGTTCGCGCGGCGCGTTCGAGGAGCCCGACCGGGAGGGCGCCCTCGTCGACTGTCTGCCCCCCACGACTGCCGCAGGACCCGTCTCTCGACGCCCTCCCGGTCGGAACCGAGCCGATCGCGCCCGACGTGACACCCGTCGACGACGGCTCGACGGCTGGGGGGTCACGCCCGCCGAGGCGGAGCCGGCGACCCTCACGCCGCCGGAGCGCAGCCCGAGCCGAGTCCCACGCGGCTGGTGTCCCTCGGACGGACCAGCGACACGCAGCGAGAGCGACAGCCGCGGTTCGACGCCGGCTCAGGCCTGCGCGTGTGCCTGGAGGTCCTCGAGCACGACCGCAGCGTGACCGTCCGGGTCTGCGAGCGCCGGGTCGTAGACGTCGACGACCCGCCCGTCGACGACGGTGAACGTCCGCCGGTCGGCGTACCCGCCGCTCGTGTCGACGCCGAACGCCTCGGCGACGTCCCCGTCTGGGTCTGCCAGCAGGTCGAACGCCAGTCCCTCCTCGTCGGCGAACGCGGCGTGGCGCTCGGCGTCGTCCGTCGAGACGCCGTACACCGTGATTCCGCTGTCGCGAAACGCCGGGAGCGTCGCCTGGAAGTCGTTCGCCTCGACGGTACAGCCGCCGGTGAAGTCCTTCGGGTAGAAGTAGACCACCGTCGGCGCCTCGAACGCCGGCGTGACGGTCTCGCCGTGCTGGTTCTGCGCGCTGACGTCCGGGACGGCGTCGCCTGGTTCGAGCACGCGCCGAGGTCGTCGCCGGTCGAACTATTCTCTTCGGATCGTGGACACGGCAGACGTGTCGGTGGCCCAAACGGGTGTGTCGGACGCGACACCGGCCCCGCGCCGTCACGGCGCCTGCGACCCTCAGTCCGGCGTCGTCAGGACGAACTCGGTCTCCTCGGCGACGCCGATGCGGGCGAACTGCTCGCGGATGTGGGCCTTCGCGCCGGCGACTGCGGCCCCCCGGTCGGCGAACCCCCGCGGCGACGGGCGCTCGAACGCGACCCGGACGACGCCGTCGTCGAGACGGAGCGGCTGCCCCCCGCTCTCGACGGCGTAAAAGGAGTCACACACCCAGACGTACGGCGCGGGGACGTCCGGCGCTCCCCGGTACGACGGCGCTTCCTCGCCCGGTTCGTACAGCGTCCCGGTGACGCCCGTGCCGCCGGCCAGCCCACAGACGAGCAACACACCGTCGCTACGGGCCGACCGTGCAAGTCTCCCACGGTCACGGGTGTCTGGCCGCCGTTCGCGGGCCGCAGCGACACCTCGTGTCCCGTCGGCTACGCCGCCGGCCCCCCGCCCGGCCCGTCGCGGACGACGAACGTTCAAGTGCGAGGCCGCTACGAACTCCGGCGTGGACTCGGCGACGCCGGGAGGTGATCGCGGCTCGACTGACCGGCTGTCCGTCCCGGACCGGGCGCTGTACGCGCTGTTCGCCCGCCACGCCGACGCGGGTCGCCACCGAACCGACCGGCGGCGCTACCGCGGGACGGACCTGCGAACGAGCTTCGACGTCTT
>JAQCMY010000014.1 GCA_028274865.1 Haloferacaceae archaeon
CGCCGTCTCTCCCGGCCGAAACTACTGCCCGGCGAGTTCCGTTTGTTCCCGCTCAAGCCGTCGCTCGCGACGGACTCAGACCGGCGACCCGGCACGCGATGGCCGACACCCCACCCCGGACGCTGCGGTTCGCCCCACACGTCGCCACCCTGAGCGTCGGCTGGGTGATGTTCACCTACTCCGCCGTGCCGGGGTTCGTCGTCGCGCGGTACGACACGACGCTGACGACCGTCGGGCTGTTCGTGAGCGCCGCGCTCGCGATGTTCGTCGTCGCTCAGGTCCCCGCGGGCCCACTGGTCTCGCGGTACTCGACGACGACGGTGCTCGCCGGCGTCCTCGTCGCCTTCGCGGCTGTCAGTGTCGTCCTCGACTTCGCGCCGACGCTCCCGGCTGCTCTCGCGCTCCGGGCCGTGATGGGGTTCACAGCCGGCCTCGCACTCAACGTCGGCGCGACGCACGTCTCCCGGCTGTTCACCGGTCGGGCGGCCACCAGACAGCAGGGCGTCTACGGCGGGATGATCACGCTCGGCGGGGCCGCGGGCTTTCTGGTCGCACCGACGCTCGTGGCCCGCGCCGACGGCGTCGGGCTCCACGCGGCTGGGGGGCTGTTCGGCCTCGTCGCCGTCGGTATGCTCCTCCGCAACCGAGACGAGACCCGGACCGGCGGCGTGGCGGTCGACAGGGACGGCTCGCCGCTCGCGGTCCTGCGTCACCCCGTCGTCGTCGCCGGCAGCGTCTGCTACGCCGCGACCCTCGGGTCGTACGTCACCCTCTCGACGTTCGTCACCGCCTACTTCTCGGACCTCGGAATCGACGGCCCGCTGAACGCCTTCGTGCTCGTCCTGGCGACACTCGGCAGGAGTCTCGGTGGCCCGGCTGCCGACTGGCTCGCGGTCTCCGACGAGCGATTCACGCGGCTCGCGACCGGTGTCGGCGCGGCGGCGTTTCTCGCGCTCCTCGCCCCCGGTCGGGCGATCGCGGTGACGGTGCCGCTCGTCGCCGTCGTCGCCGTCTCGCTCCCGTTCGGGTCGGTGTACAGCTTCTCGGCGGCGGCGACGGAGTTCGACGGGAGCGCGCTCGCGCTCGTCATCGCCATCGGCAACGGCGTGGCCGCGGTGCTCCCGGCGGTCACCGGCTACGTCCGCACGGTCACGGGCGACTACCGGGCCGCGTTCCTGCTCATCGCCGGGCTGAACGCCGCGGCGGCGCTCGGCCTCGCCGTCGCCGTCCGGCGCACGGACGCTCCCGCTCCGCCCCCAGAGACAGAGGCCGACTCCTGACCGGTCCCCGCCCCGTGCGGGCGGTTTATCCTCACCCCGTCGAAACGGTGCCCGATGCCAGCCGACAGACTGCGACACATCCCGTTCTCGGGCATTCGCGAGGTCTTCGAGGAGTGCGACCGACTGGAGGCACGCGGGGAGGATATCGTCCACCTGGAGATCGGTCGTCCGGACTTCGACACGCCGGCGCCGATCAAGACGGCAGCCGTCGACGCGCTCGAGGCCGGCCACGTCCACTACACGTCGAACTGGGGTATCGCCCCGCTCCGCGAGGCGCTGGCGGACAAGTTCGCGACCGACAACGGGCTGGCGTACGACCCCGACGGCGAGATCGTCGTGACCACGGGGGCGACCGAGGCGGTGCTGACGACGGTCCTCGCGCTCGTCGACCCGGGCGACGAGGTGCTGGTTCCGGACCCGTGTTGGACGTACGAGCCGTCGGTCAGGATGGCGGGCGCCGAGCCGACCTACTACCCCCTCGACCCGGACGCGGGGTTCCAGCCCGACGTCGACGCGCTCGAGGCGGCGGTCTCCGAGGACACCGCGCTCCTCGTCGTCAACTCGCCGCACAACCCGACCGGCGCGATGCTCTCGCGCGACCGGGCCGAGGCGATCCGCGACGTCGCGACGGCGAACGACCTGTACGTCCTCTCCGACGAGATATACGAACAGATCCGGTTCGGGCGTGACCACGTCAGCCTCGCCGCGCTCGACGGGCTGTTCGACCGGACCGTGACGGTCAACGGCTTCTCGAAGGCCTACTCGATGACGGGCTGGCGGCTGGGCTACCTCGGCGCGCCAGCGCCGCTCGCGGAGGCGATCGTGCGGATCCGGCAGTTCACCACGACCTGTGCGCCCTCGCTCTCACAGCACGCGGGTGTCCGGGCGCTGGAGGGCGACCTCGCCGCGCCGCTGGTCGAGGCGTTCGCCGAGCGCCGCGACCGTGTCGCCAGCCGGATCGCCGACGTGCCGGGGATGCGCTGTCCCGACCTCGACGGCGCGTTCTACGCGTTCCCGACCGTCCCCGACGCCGCCGCGGACGGCGAGTCGTTCGTCTGGTCGCTGCTCCGCGAACAGGGTGTCGCGCTCGTCCCCGGGACCGTGTTCGGCGAGGCTCACGACGACCGCGTCCGGGTTGCCTACGCCAACTCGCTCGACAGGATCGACGAGGCGTTCGACCGCATCGAGGCGTGGGCCGCCGGGCGGTCGTAGCCGGACAGCGACACGTCTGTGCCGGCGGTGGCTTTATTCGCGGGCCATCGGTGGGGGCGGCATGGCCGCTGCAGACCTCGAGATCTTCAGACACCGGCTGGAGAGTATCGTCGAGGAGATGGGCCTCACCCTCCAGCGCACCGCCTACTCGACGAACATCAAGATCCGCCGGGACCACACCTGCGCGCTGTTCGACGCCGACCTCCGCCACGTCGCCCAGCACGACATCGCGCCCCAGCATATCGGCACGCTCATCTCGCTCGTGCCGTCCGCGATGCGCGACCGGTCGTCCGACCTCGAGCGTGACCTCGACCCCGGCGACGGCGTCCTGATCAACGACCCGTACCAGGGGAACGGGGCGCTCCACCTCCCGGACGTGGTGCTCGTCTCCCCGCTGTTCGTCGACGGCGAGATCGTCGGCTACGCCGCGAACTCCGCCCACCACGTCGACATCGGCGGCTCCGCCGGCGGCGGCATCCCGCCGACGAGCACCGAACTGTACGAGGAGGGGCTGATCCTCCCGGGGATCCGGGCCGTCCAGAACTGGGCGTACGAGGAGAACGTCCTCTCGCTCGTCACCCGCAACGTCCGCGGGAGCGACGAGCGCCGCGGCGACTACGAGGCACAGCTCGGGGCGAACCGGATCGGCTACGAGCGCTACCGCGACCTCGTCGAGGAGCGGGGCGCGGACGCGGTCGAACGGTCGCTCGACGACCTGCTCGACTACACCGAGCGCCGCCTCCGCGCCGCGATCGCGGACCTGCCAGACGGTCGGTACCACGCCGAGGACACGATGGACGGCGACGGGATCGAAGACGAGCCGCTGACGCTGTCGCTCGCGGTCGAGGTCGACGGTGCGGACGTCACCTTCGACTTCGGCGGCACTGCCGCCGAGAACGAGGGGCCGCTCAACTGCACGCCGGCGCTCGCGTTCGCGGGCGCCCTCTACCCGGTCATGGCGCTCCTGGGCGCCGACTTCCCGAAGAACGACGGGTTCTACCGCCCGTTCGAGACGATCACGCCGGAGGGGACGATGGTGAACCCCTCGCGGGACGCCCCGGTCGCCGGCGGCGCGGAGATCGCCGTCCGGGTCGGCGACCTCGTGCTGGAGGCACTCGCCGAGGCGCTGCCGGAGGAGACCGTCGCCGCCGGAAAGGGGACGATCGTCAACCTGTCGTACGGCGGTGTCGACCCGCGGACCGACGAGGACTACGTCTACTACGAGACGGTCGCCGGGGGGTACGGCGCGCGCGCCGAGAAGGACGGGATGGACGCCGTCCAGGCCCACTTTCAGAACACCGCAAACAGCCCGATAGAGGAGCTCGAGACGGAGATCCCGCTGTACGTGCGCCGCTACGAGCTGATCCCGGACTCGGCGGGCGCCGGCCGGACCCGCGGCGGGCTGGGCGTGCGCCGCGACGTGGAGTTCTACGACCACGAGGCGTCGTTCACCGTCCTCGCCGACCGCGCAACCGCGCCGCCGCGGGGACTGTTCGGCGGTCGGTCCGGGTCGACGGCGCGGTACTGTCTCGACCCGGACGGCGACGAGCCGGTCGACCTCGGCTCCAAGCGCCAGGTGACCCTCGATCCGGGCGACGTCGTCAGCGTCCAGACGCCCGGCGGCGGCGGCTACGGCGACCCGTTCGACCGCGACCCGGACGCCGTCCGGCGCGACGTGGTGAACGGAACGGTGTCTGTCGACCACGCCCGCGAGGCGTACGGCGTCGTCGTCGACGAGTCCGGCGAGGTCGACGAGGCCGCGACCGCCGAGCGCCGCGCCGGGGACGACGGGGCTGCCGGTACGCGCACAGACGACGGCGACGGCGCAGCCGATGCCGGTGCCGGGACGGGCGACGGGGGGCCGAGATGATCCGCCTCGGCGTCGACACCGGCGGGACGTTCACCGACGTGGTGTGTTACGACCGCGAGTCGGGCGAGGTCAGGGTGACGAAGACCCCCTCGACCCCGCCGGCGTTCGACGAGGGCGTACTCCACGGTATCGACAAGATCCGCGACGCCGTCGGCTTCGCCCCCGCCGACGTCTCGTACCTGAGCCACGGGACGACCGTCGGGACGAACGCCGTCCTGGAGCGCGACCTCCCGGACCTCGGCCTGATCACGAACCGCGGGCTGCGCGACGTCCTGGAGATCGGCGACCAGACCAGACCGGAGCTGTACGACCTCCAGACGGAGACGCCGCCGGCGCTGGTGCCGCGGGCGCTCCGCCGCGAGGTGCCGGGCCGTCTCGACTCGCGGGGGAACGAGGTCGAGCCGCTCGACGAGGCGGCGGTCCGCGACGAGGTCGACACCCTCGTCGACGCGGGCGTCGAGTCGATCGTCGTCTCGATGCTGTTCTCGTACCTGAACGACGCCCACGAGGCGCGTGTCGGCGAACTGGTCGAGGCCCACGACGCCGACGTCGACTACGCCCTCTCGTCGGCTGTCCACCCCGAGCGCCGGGAGTACGACCGCACGATCACGACGGTGCTCAACGAGGCGGTCAAGACGACCGTCGAGGCGTACTTCGCGCGGCTCGACGCCGGCGTCGCCGGGCGCGGTATCGACGTGCCGCTGAACGTCATGCACTCGGGCGGCGGCATCTTCGGCACCGACCAGGCGACCCGGTACGCGATCCGGACGGTGCTCTCGGGCCCGTCCGCGGGCGCGATAGCCGCCGGGGACGTCGCCCGCGCCGAGGGGGTCGAACACGCCGTCGGCATCGACATGGGCGGGACGAGCGCCGACGTCAGTATCGTCCGCGACGGCGACGTGGTCCGGTCGACGGCGGGCGAGATAGCCGACCTCCCGGTGAAGACGCCGATGATCGACATCAACACCGTCGGCGCGGGCGGCGGGTCGGTCGCGTGGCTCGACGCCGGCGGCGCGATCCGGGTCGGCCCGGAGAGCGCCGGCGCCGACCCCGGTCCGGTCTGTTACGGTCGGGGCGGCGAGCAGCCGACCGTGACCGACGCGAACCTCCTGCTCGGGCGTCTCAACCCAGACTACTTCCTCGACGGCGAGATGACACTCGCCGTCGACCGGGCCCGTGACGCCCTCGAGACGGCGATCGCCGACCCGCTCGACCTGTCCGTGCCGGCTGCCGCGGCGTCGGTCGTCGACGTCGCCAACGCCCGGCTGGCCCGCGAGATCCGCCGTGTCACGGTCGAGCGGGGCCAGGACCCCGGCGAGTTCGTCCTCGTGGCGTTCGGCGGCGCCGGCCCGCTCCAGGCGCCCGCCATCGCCGCCGAGATGGGGATGGACGCGACGGTCGTCCCGCGGAATCCGGGCGTGTTCTCGGCCCGGGGACTGCTGCTCGCCGACGTCCGGATGGACGAGTCGCGGGCCTACCGCGCCGCCGACCTCGACGCCGACGCCCTCGCGGCGGGGTTCGACGACCTGGTCGCGGCGCTGCGCGACCGGTTCGCCGACCAGGCGGCCCCCTCCGACGAGGTGACCGTCTCCCGGCAGGTCGACATGCGCTACGCGGGCCAGTCCTACGAGCTCACCGTCCCGGTCGACGCGCCGGTGGACGCGGCGAGCGTCGAGGCGGCGGTCGAGCGCTTCCACGCGGCACACGCCCGCCGGTACGGCCACGCGATGCGCGACGAGCCGGTCGCCGCGGTCACGCTTCGCGCGAGCGGCGAGGTTCCGACCCCGCCGCTCGCCGACCGCCCGGCTGCGCCCGACGCCGACCCGGAGAAGGGCACCCGCGAGGTTCACTTCGACGGCGCGGTTCACGAGACCGCCGTCTACGACCGGACCGCGCTCTCGCCCGGCCGGACCGTCGAGGGGCCGGCGGTGCTCGAGGAGTCGGGGTCGACGTCGCTCGTCCCGGTCGGGACGACGGCGACGGTCACCGAGCGCGGCAACGTCCGCATCGAACCCTCCGACTGACCGTTCGACCGGCGCCTCCGTTCGCTGCGAGTTCCGGCCCGACCGGGGAGATTTTACCCCGCGGTCGAGCGTGACTGTCCGTGACCGAGGACGTACGCGTCGGGGTCGACATCGGAGGCACGTTCACCGACATCGTCGCGGTTCGCGACGGCGACGTCGACGTGCTGAAGCTGCCGTCGACGCCGGACGCCCCCGGACAGGGCGTCCTCGACGGGCTGGCCGAGGCGGCGGCGACGGTCGACCTCGACCCCGGGTCGGTCGCGTTCTTCTCCCACGGAACGACCGTGGCGACGAACGCCCTCCTCGAGCGCGACTGGGCCGACACGGCGCTGGTGACGACCGAGGGGTTCCGGGACGTCCTCGAGATCGGCCGCCAGACCCGTCCCGAACTGTACGACTTCCGGACGGAGAAACCCCGGCCGGTCGTCGGGCGCGACCGGCGCTACGAGGTGCCAGGGCGCCTCGACGAGCGCGGTGCCGAGGTCGAGCCGCTCGACGAGGCCGCAGTCCGGCGGGTCGCCCGCGACCTGGCCGCCGAGGGCGTCGAGAGCGTCGCGGTCAGCCTGCTCTTTGCCTTCGAGAACGACGCCCACGAGCAGCGGGTCGCCGACCTGCTCCGCGCGGAGGCGCCCGACCTGTCGGTCTCGCTGTCGAGCGACGTACTCCCCGAGATCCGCGAGTACGAGCGGACGCTGGCGACCGCGGTCAACGCCGCGCTCGAGCCCGTGATGGACGAGTACGTCGGCGAACTCGAGCGAGGCATCGCCGACGCCGGGGTGGGCGCCGACCTGAAGATCATGCAGTCCAACGGCGGGATCATCACGGCCTCTGCCGCCCGGGACCGCCCGGTCGACACCCTGCTCTCGGGGCCGGCGGCGGGCGTCCAGGGCGCCGCCCACGTCGCGGGCCGGGCCGGCCTCGACGACATCGTGACGATGGACATGGGCGGTACCTCCTGTGACGTCTCGCTGGTCCGGGGCGGCGAGCCCGTCATCTCGACGGAGCGGTCGGTCGGGGACTACCCGGTGAGCGTCCCGACCGTCGACGTCCACACGATCGGCGCGGGCGGGGGGTCGATCGCCTGGGCCGACGAGGGCGACGTCCTCCGGGTCGGCCCGCGCTCTGCCGGCGCCGACCCCGGGCCCATCTGCTACGGGCGCGGCGGGACGGAGCCGACGGTGACCGACGCCCACCTGCTCCTCGGTCGGATCGACCCGGGACTGTTCTTCGACGAGGGCGCTGCCGACCTGTCCGCGGTCCGCGAGGGCGTCCGCCGCGCGGTCGCCGACCCGCTCGGGGTGACCGTCGCCGAGGCGGCACAGGGCATCCTCGACGTCGCGAACGCGAACATGGAGCGGGCGCTCCGGGTCGTCTCCGTCGAGCGGGGCCACGACCCCCGCGAGTTCGGCCTCGTCGCCTACGGCGGCGCCGGTCCGCTCCACGCCTGCCGGCTGGCGGCCGAACTCGACGTGCCGCGGGTGCTGATCCCGAGCGCTGCGGGCGTGCTCTCGGCGCTCGGCCTGCTGATCAGCGACATCGTCTACGACTACAGCACCTCGATGGTCCGGCCGTGGGCCGCGGTCGACCCGTCGACGCTCACCGACGCCTTCGAGCGGTTCGAGCAACGGGGGCGCGAGCGGCTGGCCGCGGAGGACCGCTCGCCGGACGCGGTCACCGTCGACCGGGCGCTGGACCTGCGCTACGCCGGCCAGTCGTTCGACCTGCGCGTGGCCGTCCCGGACGGCGACCTGGACGAGACGGCGCTGTCCCGGGTCGCAGAGCGGTTCCACGAGCGACACGAGGGGCGCTACGGCTACGCCTCGCCGGACGAGCCGCTCGAACTGGTGACGGTCCGGCTCCAGGCCCGCGGCGTCGTCGACCCGCCGGCGCTCGACCCGCCGGCAGACGGCGGCGCCGCGACACCGGCGGAGGAGCGGACGGCGGCCTTCGACGGAACCGACCACACGACGCCGGTCTACCGCCGCGCCGACCTCACGCCCGGAACGACCTTCGACGGCCCGGCGCTCGTCGAGGGCACAGAGAGCACGACCGTCGTCCTCCCCGGCCAGGGCGCGGCGGTCGACGACCTCGGGAACCTCGTGGTCGAGACGTGATCGTGACCGTGATTTAAGCCTTCGAGGCGTCGAAACACGCGTATGTACGGCTGGCGCGGCAGACTCGGCCTGATACTCCCGTCGTCGAACAGCACGAACGAACCGGAGTTCGCCCGGTGGCTCCCGGACGGCGTCTCGCTCCACGCCGCGCGGATGCGCCTGGAGGACGTCGACGCCGAGTC
>JAQCMY010000234.1 GCA_028274865.1 Haloferacaceae archaeon
ACGTGCCGGTGATGGTCGTCACGCAGCCGGCGTGAACACCCGCGGTCCGCCGGCCACCGTCGGCGTCGTCGCGTCGCGGACGTTCGCACCGGAGGACCACCACCGTCTGGAAGCGCTCGACCGTGCTCGCCTGCGTGTCCTCCGGCGGCCGTTCCAGCCGTGGTTCGATCTCGTCGGCAGCCGACGCCAGCCGACCGGCGCGGGCGCACAGGCCGTCGACGACCGCCGCGGGGCCGTGTGCGCGCGGCTCGGTCGTCTCGTGTTCGTACGTCTCGACGGAGCCGCGCTCGGAGCGCCTGTCGACGAGGTCGTCGGTCCGTGGGCCGGGGACGCCGCTCGCGTCCACGAGGGTCGTCACGGGAACGGTGCCGAACCCGGTCGGACGACAGTCCCGCCTCCGCCAGCGTCTCCACGGGCGCGTCCGTCTCTATCGACGGCAGATCCGTCGTTACGGAAAATCGAGGAGAAAGCCCCGTGCTTTAGCGCGGGGATGAATCCGACAAACCCTCTACAACCGACATTATCAAATAGCCCGGCGTTGTATCGTGATTAAGACAACTCGCGTAAACTCTCAATCGGAAGACTCGGGGTCGCTTCCCGCTGATACGGACGGTTCCACGCCCACCACCGGCAAACCCGGGGGGGAGTATGTGGTCGAGATTCGTTCGCCGTCCTCACACTACCCCTACCCGTCACTGGAGACGGTCGGTAACGACCGCGCACACGCGGGGGCGACAGCACACCAAAACACGCCCCGTTCGCGGTTGCACTCCGCCGACGAAGGCGGAGTACGGTTGATGGCACAACCCGTGTCCGCCCACTGTTCAAAGGTGGGTGGTTGCCCGGTATTCGGACGCCTCGATTTAGGCGGTATCGGGTACGGCATAAGCGGATACCGCGTCCCTCTCGGACGCCGAATACGCCATACCCTCGTTTCGAGGGCCGACGTGTAGCGCACAAACCCGGTACTCACCACGCGGGGTGAGGAAGTTGCCTTCGGGGTTGCGTCGGACGGCCCGACGCCCCACGAAGGAATCCTCGCGCTTCAGCGCGGGGAGGATGTCAAGGGGCCGGGTCGTGTGGCCGAACCGCGGGGAGAGCTATCCGGCACGGACGAACGTCACCGGGCAGGGTGCGTTCAGCATCAGTTCCTGTGCCGTCGACCCGAAGATGGCCTTACCGGCGGGCGACCGTCGCCGGCCGCCGGTGACGAGCAGGTCGGCGTCGACCTCCTCGGTCAGCGCGACGATGCGCTCGCTCTCGTCGGATTCGTCGCCGAGCCGACCGTACGTCCGCGTGTCGAGGCCGTCCGCCGACAGCGCGTCGACGAGCGTGCGGACGCTCGCGCTGCGCTCGGCGATCGCGTCCGGCGTCGCCTCGCTGTCCGGTTCGAAGCCGAGGCTCGTTCGTGCCTGCTCGTACTCCGCCTCGGTGAACACCTGCACGAGCGCGACATCGGCGCCGGGCGGTCCCGCGACGTCACTGGTCGTCGCCGCGAGTCGCTCGGTCAGTGCGTCGTCCTCGTCGACGACCAGAACGACCGTTTCGAGACTCACGCCGTCGTATCGGGCCCCCGGGGTGGTAAATACCCGCCGAAGCAGTTACGCGGCTACGACTCGCGTGTGGCGCGTACAACGGGCGGTCCCTGCCTACTCTGTCGACCGGCGGCCGGGTGTCCACTCGCCGTCGAACGCCTCGTGGGTGAACGGCTGTGCGTCCTCGCCGGCGTAGCCCTCGACGAGCTGTCCGCTCCCCTCGAGATAGTACTTGTAGGTCGTGAGCCCGTCGAGGCCGACCGGCCCGCGGGCGTGTGTCTTGCCCGTGCTGATCCCCACCTCGGCGCCGAGGCCGAACCGGTAGCCGTCGCTGAACCGCGTCGAGGCGTTGTGAAAGACGCTCGCGGAGTCGACCCCGCGCATGAACGTCGCCGCGCGGTCCGGGTCGTCGGTGACGACCGCGTCGGTGTGTTTCGAGCCGTAGGTGTTGACGTGGCCGACGGCGTCGGGGAGCGAGTCGACAACCGCGACGGAGAGCACGAGGTCGCCGTACTCGGTCGACCAGTCCGCCTCGCTCGCGGCGTCGACGTCGACGACCTCGCGGGTGCGCTCGTCGCCGCGGAGTTCGACGCCCGCCGCGCGGTAGCGCTCGACCATCCCGGGGAGGAACGACTCGGCAACGTCGGCGTCGACGAGGAGCGTCTCGACGGCGTTGCAGACCGCGGGGTACTGGACCTTCGCGTCGAAGGCGATCGCCTCGGCCATCTCGAGGTCCGCAGCCTCGTCGACGTAGACGTGACAGACCCCCTCGGTGTGGCCGAGGACGGGGATACTCGTGTTGTCCTGGACGTGGCGGACGAACTCGGAGCTGCCACGGGGCATCAGCAGGTCCACGGCGTCGTCCATCTCGAGCAGTCTGTCGACGTCCTCGCGGGCCTCGATCAGCCGTACCCACCCGTCCGGCATCGCCGCCGCCGCCTCCCGGACCACCTCGTAGAGGACGCGGTTCGAGCGACTCGCCTCGCTCCCGCCCTTCAGGATGACGCTGTTCCCGGACTTGAGCGACAGGGCGGCGATCTGGACCAGCGCGTCGGGCCGAGACTCGAAGACGGCCCCGACGACGCCGATCGGAACGGACAGCTTGTACAGCTCCAGGTCGTCGTCGAGCCGTCGGGCGGCGAGCGTCTGGCCGAGCGGGTCGTCCTGGTCGGCGACGCTGCGGACCATCTCGGCGATGCTCTCCAGCTTCGACGGCGAGAGCGTCAGGCGGTCGACGAGCGCACGGCTGTACTCGCCCGCCGCGAGCAGCGCCTCGGCGTCGGCGACGTCGTCCTCGTTCGCCGCGAGTATCCGGTCCTCGTTCGCCTCGACCGCGTCGGCGACCGCGCGGAGCGCCGCGTCGCGCTCCGCCGCCGGCTGGTTCGCCAGCCGCAGCGCCGCCGCGCTCGCCGCCTCGACTCTCTCGTCGGTGGTGGGCTCAGTCATCTGTTGCTCCGTCGGTGGGGACGAATATCGTCCCCACGGGTTTGCCAGTACTGATCCGCTCCGCCACAGCCGGCGCCCCGGAGGCGGCGATCACCGCCGGAACCCCGTGCTCGCTGACCCGCCGGGCCCCCCGGACCTTCGTCCGGATACCGCCGAACTCGCCGCTCGCGCTCTCGTCGACGACCGCCTCCACGGCGGCGTAGTTCCGCCCGACCGCCTCGATCAGCGTCGCGTCGGGGTCGGACTCGGGGTTGCCGGTGTAGACCCCCTCGACGTCGGTGAGCGTCACCAGCAGGTCGGCGTCGATACCGATCGCGACCGACGCGGAGATCATGTCGTTGTCGCCGATCTGTATCTCCTCCGTGGCGACGGCGTCGTTCTCGTTGACGATCGGCACCACGTCCCAGTCCAGCAGGGTCTCGACCGTGTTCCGGAAGTTGGTGAACCGCTCGGCGTCGTCGAGGTCGTGCTGGGTCAGCAGGATCTGCGCCGCCGTCCGGTCGTAGCGCTCCAGGCTCTCCGTGTACCGCCGCATCAGGTGGCTCTGTCCGATCGTCGACAGCGCCTGCGACGTCTCGACAGTGTCGCCAGAGTGGCCGATCCGCCCCTTGCCGGCGCCGATGGCGCCAGACGAGACGAGCACGACCTCCGTGTCGCGGTCGAGCAGACCGGCCACGTCGTCGACCAGCTTGTCGACCTTCGCGTCGTCGAGGTTCGAGTCGTCGTCGGTCAGCGAGTTCGTCCCGGCCTTGACGACGACGCGCTCGGCCGTCGCGGCCCGCTCGCGCGCGCGCTCGGCGACCGCCGGGTCGACCGTCACCACCTCACTCATCGGTGTGCTCCGCCGCGAGTTCGCGGGAACGCTCGGTCGCCGCCGCCAGCGCCCGGCCCAGGTCGTCCGCGACCGTGCTGTCCCACAGCACCTCCATCCCCTCGATTGTCGTGCCGTTCGGCGAGCAGACGGCGTCGATCAGGTCGTCGACGCTCCGGTCTGACCCCAGGACCGTCTCGCCCGCGCCGACGACCGTCTGGGCCGCGAGCACCTGTGCGGCCTCCGGGTCGAGTCCCTCCGCGACCGCACCCCGCTTCATCGCCTGTATCACGTAGAAGACGAAGGCCGGGCCGCTCCCGTTGAGCGCCGTCGCGGCGTCCATCAGCTCCTCGTCGATCTCGACGTACTCGCCGAGGTCGGCCAGCATCTCGCCGACGGCCTCGTCCGGGTCGTCCCACGCGACCGCCGCGGCGGTGTCCCGGGTCGACGCCGCGAGGTTCGGCATCACCCGCACGACCGTCGCGTCCGTCCTCGCCGCGACGTGGGCGCGTGAGACGCCCGCGGCGACGGTGACGACCGTCTGCCCCGGGGCGAGGTGCGGGCCGAACTCCGACACGACGGGGCCGACGACGTCCGGCTTGACCGCGACGACCACCACGGCCGACGCCGCCGCCCGTTCGACGTCCGTCGTCGTCCGCGTGGCGTGCGGCGCCACCCGCTCCAGCGCCGCCTCGTCGACGTCGTAGGCGGTGATGTCGTGTCCCCCGCTCTGTGACAGCCCCTCGATCATGGCGCTCCCGAGGTTCCCGCAACCCACGATGGTCACGTCGGTCATACCCCTGCGTGTACGTCGTCCATACATAACGACGGGGATATTCGTCTGGCCCCCGGCCCGCCGACCCCGGAGGCTGTGGCGCCCCGGACGCCACGACCGGGAGCGTCTCCTGCCGACCCGTCGACGCGGTGTTTCCGCCGACGGCCCTCCGGGACCTGCTCGCGGGAGACGGCGCGGGCGTGGCCGAGCGGTCTGCGCTCGTCGCCGCGCCGGAGGGCGGGACACCCGCCGGCGCCGCGCCGACCGACGCCGACTTGTCGCGGCGGCCACACGGCAGACCGTGATCACGCTGACCCGGGGGGCGTACGACGCGGTCGTGCGCCACGCCCGCGAGGGCGGGGACGAGGAGGTCTGTGGCGTCCTCGCGGGAGCGTACGGCGACCAGGAGAGCCGCGTCGAGACCGTCCACCGGGCGCGAAACGCCGCCGAGCGGCCGACGGTCCGCTACCGGATCGACCCCGAGGAGCAGCTGGCGATCCTCGAGTCGGTCACGGACGCCGACCGGGCGGTGGTCGGGTTCTACCACTCCCACCCCGCCGGCCCGCCCGGACCGAGCGAGACCGACGCCGCGCGGGCGGCGTGGCCCGACCGGTCGTACGTGGTCTGCGCGCTGGACGGCCAGCCGTTCGTCGGGAGCTGGCGCTGGCGCGACGACAGGGAGCGGTTCGAGGCCGAGACGGTCGCCGTCGAGTGACCGGCGAACCGCTCATTACGCGCCGCCCGCTACGCGGCAGCGTGAACGATCCGACCCGGACGGTGTCGAACGGCGGCGATCGGCGGCGGCCAGGCCGCGGGAGGCGCTGATGGTCGACGAGGTCACCCCCGAGGACGTCAAGCAGAAGCTAGACGACGGCGACGACGTCCAGGTCGTCGACATCCGCCAGCCGGCGCAGTACCGCAGGGGCCACGTCCCGACGGCGATCAACGTCCCGCTGCCCGACCTCCCGCGACGGGTCGAGGAGATAGACTGGGGCGACGACGTGGTCGTCGCCTGTCCGATCGGCGAGTCGTCGATCAAGGCCGC
Organism: Haloferacaceae archaeon; assembly: GCA_028274865.1. Taxonomy (GTDB): domain Archaea; phylum Halobacteriota; class Halobacteria; order Halobacteriales; family Haloferacaceae; genus A07HB70. The sequence continues at coordinate 5,613 of JAQCMY010000234.1, forward strand.
ACGGCTGATCGGGAGCTACGAGGGTGTCGAGGACCCGGACGCTGTCAGGAGCATGGCCGGCGGCTACCGGGCGTGGGAGTACCCGCTCGAGGAGGGCGAGAGCGAGGCCTGAGTCGCGGGCGGGCGCCCGTCCGGCCCGGCGGGCGGCGTGTCGCCGCCGGACACCAACAGAGTAATCGGTCTATTCGCCAACCACGGGCACGATGCGGCTCACCGAACGCCCGCGACGCCTGCGACGGGACGGCCTGCGCGAGCTGGTCGCCGAGACGACCCTCGGCCCCGCAGACCTGATCGCACCTGTCTTCGTCGACGCCACGGCCGACGAGCGCGTCCCGATCGAGTCGATGCCCGGCCACGAGCGCGTCCCCGTCGACGAGGCAGTCGCCCGCGTCCGCGAGATAACCGACACCGGCGTCGAGGCCGTGATCCTGTTCGGCATCCCCGAGTCGAAAGACTCCGAGGGGTCGCGGGGCTGGGCCGACGACGGCGTCGTCCAGCGCGCGGCCCGCGCGGTCGCCGCCGAGACGGACGCGACCGTCGTCACCGACGTCTGTCTCTGCGAGTACACCGACCACGGCCACTGTGGCGCCGTCGAGGAGACAGCCGCGTCCGACCCGACACTGACCGTTCGAAACGACCGGACGCTGGAGCTACTCCGGCGTACCGCCGTCTCGCAGGCCGAGGCCGGCGCGGACGTCGTCGCCCCCTCCAGCATGACCGACGGGATGGTCGCCGCGATCCGCGAGGGACTCGACGAGGCCGGACACGAGGACGTCGCGGTTCTGAGCTACGCCGCGAAGTACGAGAGCGCGTTCTACGGCCCGTTCCGCGACGCCGCGGACGGCGCGCCAGCGTTCGGCGACCGCCGCCACTACCAGATGGACCCCGCGAACGGTCGGGAGGCGAGGCGAGAGGTCCGTCTCGACGCCGACCAGGGCGCCGACGTGCTGATGGTCAAGCCCGCGATGCCGTACCTCGACGTGGTCCGGCAGACCCGCGAGGCCGTCGACCGGCCGGTCGCCGCCTACCAGGTCAGCGGCGAGTACGCGATGCTCCACGCCGCCGCCGACCGCGGCCTGCTCGACCTCGACGCCGTCGCGCTCGAGTCGCTGCTCGCGATCCGGCGCGCCGGCGCCGACCTGATCCTCACGTACTTCGCCGAGACGGTCGCGCCACGGCTCTGACCCGCCACGGGCAGAGCCCCGTCCTCCGTTCCGGGCGGCAGACGGCGGCGAGACGCGGCAGCGCCGCCGTGTCACACGGGGTGTGTCGACGACGCCGCCACAGGGTCGGCCGTGCCGAGACGGGGACACGGAGCGGTGCCGGCCCTCGGCGGGCTAGGCCAGCAGCGCCCGGACCCGGCGCAGCGGCGCACGAACCGCCCGCGCCACGGGGTTCCGGGCCGGCGACGACGGCGTGCGGTCCCGGCGGTCGTCGGTCGTGCGCCCCTCGTCGGGCGACTCGTCTCGGGCGGTCGGCTCCTCGTCTGGCTGCTGTCGTGTCCGCGGTCGGTGACACATGACAGCGTGTGTCACGGGCCGGGAGATAATAAATCGTGGGGGACGTCACCGGCGCGCGCGGCAGCCGCCCGCAGACGCCGACACGTCGCGTCTGTCGGACGGCCACGGCGGAGTTTTCGGGCGGACCGCCGTGGTGCCGGCCACGCACGACACGGCGAGGGCTCCGGTCGAACGACAGGTGGTGCCGTCCGACTCACCGTGTCCCGACTGTGGCGTGACGATAGCGGCGGCTCCGCGCCGTCGACAGTTCGTCTCGGCGGCGGACAGAACAGCCTGGAGACTCGGCGTCTGCCGGCGCTACGACGCCGAGGCAGCCGTCTGTCCGGGGTGTGGGCCGGGTCGCCGCTCCGTGGCTGTCGGCGGGTGAGTCGCCGGCGGTGTCGGGACGACGCGGCTCAGTACGCGCCTTGCCGGTGGATACGGTCCATCCGCGCCGCCATCACGAAGTCGGTCTTGTGGAGGCCGTCGATCTTGTGTGTCCACATCTCGACGGTTACCTCGCCCCACTCCAGGCCGATGTCGGGGTGGTGCCACTCCTCCTCGGCGAGTTCGCCGATCTCGTAGGTGAACTCCAGCGCGTCCCGGAAGTCCTCGAAGGAGTACGTTCCCGCCAGGTGGTGGTCGTCGACGACCGTCCAGACGTCGTCGTCGAGTTCGTCGAGGTAGTCGGCGTACGCTGCCTCCGCGAGCGGGTCGTCGTCGGACCGGCACGCCTCACAGGGCTCGTCGGCGAGCTGCTGGGACATGCGTGGCGGTAGACACGGCTACGGCTTGGCTCTTGCCTCGCGTCGAGGGGGGCTCGGGCGCGCCGTCCGTCGCCCGGACCGCCGGCCGCGCCGTCGGCGTCGCGTTCGTCTCCTGTACCACGTACCGCTGGCCGACCATCGGGTCCAGCAGGCTGTCGACCGGCGCGCGGTCGTCGCGGAGGACGGGAACGTCGTCCGTGGGGGGCGGCGGCGCGGCGGTGCGAAGCTCGCCGCGCAGGTCGATCCCGACGTCGCGGCGCGCGTTTCGCCGCCGGAGTTCGTCGGTCCCGACCCGCCGCTCTGACTTCGTCGCGACGAGCTCGACGTTCTGGACGGTGCCGCCGGGAGCGGTGGTGAACGCGTCGACCTGCGGGAAGACACGCGAGACGGTCCGGTACTCCGCGCGGTAGAACCGCGACCCCGGACCGCTCGGCGCGGCGATGAGGTTCGCGACGAGAATCCCGTCCTCGTCGAGACGGCTGTTCGCCAGCCGCATGAACTCCAGCGTGGTGAGCTGGAACGGCACCTTGTCCTTCTGGTATGCGTCGAGGACGATGAGGTCGTAGGTGTGGTCTGTCTCCCGGAGGAACTGCCGGCCGCCGCGGGTGTGGATCCGCAGCCGTTCGGACTCCGCGACCCGGAAGTACCGCCTCGCCGTCTCGACGACCACCGGGTCGAGTTCGGCCACGTCGACCGTGACGTCGTAGTCGGCGGCGAACCGCTTTGGGCCGGTGAACCCGCCGCCGCCGACGAACAGCACCCGGTCGATCTCGTCCGGGTCGTCGGCGTACAGGAACGGCAGGTGGAAGTACCGCGTGTAGGCGAACACGTGCCGGTCGGGGTCGTCGACGTCCATCGCGCTGTGGCGCTGACCGCCGAGGTAGAGGGTGCGGGTGTCGCCGCTGTCGACGACCCGAAGCGACTGGTAGGGCGTCTGTGTCTCGTAGACGACCCGGCCATCGGCGGTGTAGCCGGCTGCGCCGGCGGCGCTCGACACGACGAGGAGCAGCACCACGGCGCCCGTGACCGCCGCGCGGCCGCGGTCGAACGGACGGCCGACGACGACCGCGGTCGACACCGAGAGGAGGCCGAAGCCGAGGGCGACCTCGTCGACCGCGAGCGACGGGATCAGGAGGTACGTCGTCGCGAACGCGCCGACGATGCTCCCGACGGTGCCGAGCATGTACACCCGACCGGACGTCTCGCCGAGGCCCTCGGTCGACGCCAGCTCCGCCGCGTACGGGCTGACGTACCCGAGGAGGTAGGTCGGCGGGCCGAACAGCACGACGACCGCCGGGAGCGAGGCGAGGCGACTCGGGAGCGGGACCCGCGCGGACGCCCGGAGGAGCGGGTCGCCGAGGAGGATCAGACCGGCGACGTACGTCGCAGTGAACAGGAACACGCGGGCAATCCGACCGGTCGACGCCCGGGACGCCGCCAGCCTGCCGCCACGGTGGTAGCCGTAGCCGAGTGCGGCGAGGAAGACGCCGATGATGCTCCCCCAGGTGTCGATACTGCCCCCGAACTGCGGAGCGACCATCCGCCCGGCGAGGATCTCGAGGCCCATGCTCGCCACGCCGGAGACGAACACCGCCGTCTCCGGTCGGCTCAGACGGAGGGGAGCGGGCGCGCGCGGCAGACCCATCGGTCGACGGTTGTGCTGCGAGACGCATAACTGTTCGACGCGACAGGGAGCCGAAGACAGGGGAGAAGGGCCGGACGACCCCGGTCGACACGTCGGCCGGCGGCCCCAGACTCGACAGATCCGTGCCAGACTCGTCGGCGGTCTCGTGGCGCGCCGGCCCGTGCCGACAGGCGTCTCTGGGGGCCGACACCCCATGTCGGCTGTGCCGAACAGCTGCGGGGGTTCAAGTCGGCCGGCGGGTCAGAACACGCGGTCGAGGTAGTCCGACTCCCAGTCGCCGTCCTCCGTCGACTGTGCCCACTCGCTGCGCTTGACCTCGAGGTACGAGCCGTAGAGCGGCTCGCCCATCGCCTCGGCGAGGACGTCGTCGGCCGCGAGCGCGTCCAGCGCCTCGTCGAGCGCGGTCGGGAGCCGCTCGACGCCGCGGGCCAGGCGCTCGTCTTCGTCCAGCGTCGACGGGTCGCGGTTCAGCGGCTCGCCGGGGTCGAGGCCGCGCTCGACGCCGTCGAGGCCGGCCGCGACGAGGCCGAGCTGGACCAGGTACGGGTTGTGCGTGTTGTCGGCGGGCTTGAACTCGATACGGGTGGTCGCCGCCGGGTCGTCGCGGCGCACCGACGGCACCCGGACGGCGGCCTCGCGGTTGTCGTGGCCCCAGCAGGTGAACGCCGACGCCCACATTCCCGGCGCGAGGCGGTCGTAGGACTCGACGGTCGGCGCCGTCAGGGCGACGAGCGCGGGCGCGTGGTCGAGCACCCCGGCGACGAACGCCCGGCCCGTCTCCGAGAGCGGGTACGGCCCGTCCGCGTCCGGGTCGTAGAAGGCGTTCTCGCCGTCCCGCCACAGCGAGCAGTGGACGTGACACCCGCTGCCGGGGAGCTCAGGGAACGGCTTCGGCCGGAACGTCGCGTCCAGCCCGTTTGCGGCGGCGACGGCGCGCACCGTCTGCGTGAACCGAACGTGGTTGTCCGGGGCCGTGATACCCGTCGCGTGGTCGACGACGAGCTCCTGCTGGCCGGGGCCGTACTCGGGGTAGTACGTCGCCAGCCCCATACCCTGGGCCTTCAGCGCGTCGACGGTGGCGAGCACCACGTCGTGGGCGCTCTGCATCCCGTCGGCGGCGAAACAGGCCGTGTCGTCGAACGGGACCGCCTCGCCCGTCGCGCCCTCGCTGGTGTAGTAGAACTCGCTCTCGAAGGCCGTCTTCGGGACGTAGCCGTCGGCGGCGAGTTCGTCGAGGTAGGCCCCGAGCCGTGCGCGCGGGCCGGCGTCCCACGGCTCGCCGTCGAGGGTGTGCAGATCCGCGAGCATGAGCGCCGCACGGTCGGCGTACGGGAGGACGGTGAACGTCTCCGGGTCGGGCACCACCCTGACCTCGCCCGCGGGGCCGTAGCGGCCCGCCGGCGCCAGTCGGTCGAGGGCGTTGAACGACTGCATCGCGTGGGTGACGTTCGCCCCCTCCTCGAGAACCCCGGAGAGGGTCTCGCCGTCGACGACGCGCCCGCGCGGCACGCCGCTGTTGTTGACGAAGACGATTCGGACGAGTTCTACGTCCGCCGCGTCGACACGCCGGCGGACATCTGCTGCCGTCGTCATCCGCCCGTTACTCGTCGTCGGGTGACATACACCTTTGGCTCCGCCGGGCCGAGCCGGGTCACCGGAGCGAGCGCAGGGTCGACAGCAGCGTCGGCGTGGACTCCTCGAACCGGCGGAGCTGTGCCGCCTCGGTGAACGCGTACCGGCCCACGAGCAGGCTGTTCGTCATGCTCGTCAGCCCGCCCGCGGCGAAGATCATCGCCATGATTACGAACTGGTACTCCGCCGCGTAGATCGGGTTCGCCCCGCCGAGGATCATCCCCGCCATCATCCCGGGGATGTAGACGAGGCCGAGCGTCCGCATCGCGTCGACGACCGGGATCAGCGAGGCCCGGACCGACTCGGTCACGTGCTCGGCGACCGCGGCCCGCGCGGGCACGCCGATCGCGAGCAGGGCCTCGATCTCGTCGCGGTTGGACTCGACCTCGCTCTTGAACCGGTCCAGCGCCAGCGAGTTCGTCTTCATCGCGTTCGCGATTATCATCCCTCCGACTGGCACCAGGTTCCGGACGGTCGACTCGATCGCGCCCGCCGCGGTCATCGTGACGATCACCACCGACGAGCCGAGCGCGATGGCGGTCAGCGACACCCGAAACGCCCGCGGGACGCCGTCGCCACGCCGCCGGGACTCCCAGGCCGCGTAGCCGACCATCCCCGCCAGCACGACCCCGGAGAACGACAGCGGGATCGAGAACAGCACCCCGATCAGCGCGCCCATCGCCAGCACCTGGACGAACCCCCTGACGAACGCGCCGCCGAGTTCGCGCGCCAGCCCCAGCTCGCGGACGTACGAGAGCCCCAGCACGACAGCCGCCAGCGCGCTCGCCACCGCGACCTGTGCCAGCCCCGCGAGGACGGTCGGGTCACCCAGCCCCGCCGGGACCGTCACGCGATCACCTCCGCCGGCAGGCCAGACGCCCGGACCTGGCCGTCGACGAACCGGACGACCCGGTCGGCGATCCGGACGGCCTGTGCCTCGTCGTGGGTGACCAGCACGACGGTCCGGTCCGCGTCGGCCAGGAGGTCGGTCAGGAGCGACTCGACCTCGGCCTGCGCGCCCGCGTCGAGGCTGGCGGTCGGCTCGTCCAGCAGCAGGACCTCGGGGTCGACGAGCAGCGTCCGGGCGACGGCGACACGCTTTGCCTCGCCGCCGGAGAGGTCCGCAACCGCCCGGTCGCCGTAGCCCGACAGGTCGACGCGGTCGAGCAGCTCCCGGACACGGTCGGGGTCCGGCTGTGACCCGCGGAGGCGGAGACCGGCGGTGACGGTGTCGTACACCGTCCCGCTGCCGAGCCCGGGGTTCTGTGGCACCAGCCCGACGCGGGCCCGGAGGGCCGTCGGCGCGAGCGTCCGGTAGTCGGTGCCGTCGAGGGCGACCGTCCCGGCTGTCGGCTCGTCGAGCCGGTTGAGCAGGCGGAGCAGCGTCGACTTGCCGGCCCCGGACGGCCCGACGACCGTGACCGTCTCACCCGGGGCGACGGCGAGGTCCACGCCGCGTACGATGCGCTCGCCGTCGACGGCGAACGAGAGGTTCTCCGCGGCCAGTTTCGGTGGTGTCGCCGTCATCTGTTCCGGTGTCTTCGGGTCACGCGAGTGCTCGTTCGGGCCGGCTATCAACCTACCGTCGCGCCCCGGCGCGCGGGCGGGACGAGCGGCAGCCGGGGGCGGGTCAGACCAGCCCCGCCGGTTCGGCGTCCACGACCGCCCACTCGTGGCCCGGGAGCACCTCGTCGGCCCGGTCGCGGACCTCGTTTGCGCTCTCCCACCACGCGAGGTCGTCCATCGCCAGCCCGCGGCGAAACGGCGTCTCGGCGTCGTCGCCGAGGTTGTCGTACGTCGCGACCGCGTCGGCGGCGACGACGGTCGTGCCGGCGTCGGTGTCGACGGCGAGCGAGACGTGGCCGACGGTGTGGCCGGGCGTCGGGAACGCGGTGACGCCCGGGCAGAGCTCCGTCTCGCCCGCGAGCGGCGTCAGGTCGGTCCGGAGCCACGGCGGCTCCCGACCGAGCGACTTCGCCTCGTACCGGACGGCGTGTATCTCGTGGGGCGCTATCGCGTACGCGAGTTCGCGCCGCGAGACGTACACCGTCGCGTCGTCGAAGGCGTCGAGGCCGTAGCAGTGGTCCCAGTCGAGGTGTGAGAGGACGACGCTGTCGACGTCGGCGGGCGCGTACCCCTCGTCCGCGAGGACAGCCGTGAGCGTCTGGTCGGGCGTACGGTGGCACTCGAACCCGGGGTGGCGCTCGGCCATCAGCGCGGGATCGCCGAAGCTCGTGTCGACGAGAATCGTCTCTGCACCCTCTATCAGAAAGACGTTCGAGGGCGCCTCGGTCTGCTCGCCCATCCGGTCGAGGACGAGCACCCCGTGGTCCATCGTCAGCGACCCGCAGCACTTCGGGGTGACAGTCGGCACGCCCAACGGTCGGACGGGACGCACATAACTCCGGGGCGCCGGTCGGCGGGCCCGAACCGTTTTTATCCGGGGCGACCCGCTCGTCCCCGATGCGAGTCGAGACGGTCGGAGCCGAGAGGGCGGACACGGCGCCGTCGGTGGCCGCCGTCGGTGCGATCCACGGCGACGAGCCCTGCGGCGCGCGGGCGGTCGAGCGGTTCCTCGCCGAGGGGCCGGTCGACCGGGTTCGGCGCCCGGTGAAACTCGTCGTCGCGAACGAACGCGCCCTCGAGGCCGGCGTCCGCTCCGTCGAAGGCGACCTCAACCGGCTGTTCCCGGGCGACCCGGAGAGCGACGTCTACGAGGAGCGCCTCGCGCACGCGCTCTGGACGGAGCTCGCGGGCTGTACGATCCTCGGGTTCCACGCGACGGTGTCGTTCGACGAGCCGTTCGGGACGCTGGCCGACCTCACGCCGGAGAAGGCCGAACTCATGCGCGCGCTCCCGCTCGACCACGCCGCCGACTTCACCGGCGTCGTGTCGGGCCGGAGTGTCACCCTGCCCGGGTTCGTCAACGTCGAGGCCGGCCACCAGGGCTCGGCTGCCGCCGCCGACGCCGCCTACGACTGTCTGCTCGCCTTCCTGCGGGCTACCGACGTCCTGCCCGGCGCGCCCGACCCGGCGCCGACGAACCACTACCGGGTACGCGAGGCCGTCGAGAAGCGGCCCGACGAGACCTACGAGTTCCACGGCACGAACTTCGAGCGGGTGCCAGCCGGCGAGGCGTACGCGACGACCGACCGGGGCGAGCGGCTCCGGACCGAGACCGACTGCTGGCCCGTCCTGATGTCGAGCGACGGCCACGAGACGCTCCTGGGCTACACCGCGGAGCTGACCGGCGAGATCGCGGCTGCGGTCGACCGCTGACGCGGCGAGTGCGGCTGGCAGGGGCCCGCCGCCGCCGCTCGCCCGGCGATCCGTCGCCACCCACATATCCCTGGGGCGTGTGATCGACACTCGTGCCTACCGTCGAGGTCGTCGACGCGCTGACCGACGAGGTGTGTCTCGAACACGCGTCCGAGGCCGTGCCGCGCCCGGGCGAGCGGATACACGCCGGCGACGGCGAGTACTTCGTCGAGGACGTCGTGTACTACTGGGGGGCGAGCGACAGCGACAGCCCGGACGTCGAGGTGCGCGTGACGCTGCTGGCGCCGCGGGACTGACCGGGCGCGGCCCGCAGGCACACGACCCGCCGCGGACGGCACGCGCCTCGGACCGGACCGACGGCGTGGCGGGCGCTCGTCCCGTGGTCCAGAGAGACGAGAGCGCCGCGCGGCGAACGGCAGGCGGCTAGTGCGGCGTGGCACGGCGGGGCACGCGACAGTGTTCCCCGGTAGACGGAGGCGGCGACCGGAGGGCTACGTGCGGACACGTAGGCAACATATCAAGCGATTCGACTGCGCTTGCCGAAGCCGTGCCGCGTCTTCGAATGAGAAGATCCGGATCGACTTCGTCTGTGTCCACAGCGCGGGGCGGAGCCAGCCGACGCCGTCCACGGAGCGGTCGTCGAGGGCGAGCGCCCGAGGTCGGCGTCGACCTGGAGATGTTCGAGGGGAGCGACTACCTGGTCACGATGGGGTGCTCGACCACGAAGTTCAATCCCGAGCGGCACGGCGTCAGGTCACAGGAGTGGGACTCGCGAACCCCGACGGCGGGGGTATCGAAACCGTCCGCGAGGTTCGGGACGAGATCGACGCGAAGGTGACGGCGCCGTTCGACGAGGTCGAACGCCTCGCCGAGGAGGAGCGGGCCGACGCCGACTCCTCGCGCGGCGTCGTCACCGTGATCCGGGACACACTGTCGCTCTGACGGGCCACGGGCCACGGACCGAGGCGTCTCGGAGGCGGCACAGCGGGCGCTGTGCTCGGGACGGTCGCCAGCAGTCGAGGTCGCGCCGCCGCCCGGGGCCTGCAGGCCGCCTGGACCGGGGCGGCGCGGCCCGCCCGGTCCGAGGGGGCGTCAGCCGTTCGGCTTTCGCTCCAGTTCGGGGTGTTCGCTGATGAACACGCTCGTGTGGTCCGGGATGTCCTCGGTCACCCAGGAGTTCGCGCCGATGCTCACGTGGTCGCCGATCTCGACCGGGCCGAGGACGTTGCTCCCCGCGCCGATGACGACGTGGTCGCCGACGTCCGGGTGGCGATTGTACCCCTTCGCCAGCATGTGGTCGTCGCCCTCCGCCTCCTCGAAGTGGAGCGCACCCAGCGTGACGTTCTGGTAGATCCGCGCCCAGTCGCCGACGGTCGCCGTCTCGCCGACGACGACACCGGTGCCGTGGTCGACGAAGAAGTGGTCGCCGACCGTCGCCCCGGGGTGGATGTCGATCCCGGTCTCGCTTTTCGCGTACTCGGCGAGTTCGCGGGCGTACTCGGCGCTTCCCGCCTCGTAGAGCACGTGCGCCACCCGGTGGGTCACGACCGCCTGGAACCCGGGGTACGACCGGATGACCTCGCAGTAGCTCTTCGCCGCCGGGTCGCCCTTGTACGCGGCCGTGGCGTCTTTTTTCAGCGTGGCCCGGATCGCCGGCAGGCGGTCGAGCACCCTGTCGACGACCGCCGTCGAGTCGGCTGCGTCGTCCGCGTAGGCCTCGACGCCGGTCGACAGACACCGGCCGAGGTCGGTCAGGCGGGCCCGCGTCTCCTCCGGGTCGTCCAGCAGCGACGTCGCGTTCCAGCACCGCGGGAACAGGAGCTGTTTGAACAGCGGCTGCTCGTCGCGCAGCGAGCCGCGGCGCGGGTGTGACCGCGCGGGGTCCGTCGGGAAGGGCGGTTCGTCGGCGCGGTAGGACGCGACGAGGTCGCCGTGGGTGTCGCCGGTGTACTCGTACGGCATTCGACTCGGCCGTGTGGCCGTCGAGATATGTGCGTTCCGTGTCGGCTCCGGTCAGCGCACGCCGAGCAGGAGTTCCAGCCACCCGAGCGGCGCCACGGCCCCGTAGACGGCAACGGCCCACAGCAGGACCGCGGCCAGCGGAGTGCGGTAGGCGCCGGTCCGGTAGAGGACGGCAGCACCCCCGCCGACGTACAGCACCTTCGCGCCGAGCCAGAGCGCGGGGTGGACCGCGAGGAGCGCCCGGACGAACGCCGCGTCCTCCTCGCCGACGCCGAACGCCGCGACACCGAGGAGGGTGAGCGCGGGGTCCCAGACGAGGTGTGCAAGCACCATCGCCGCCAGTCCGGCGCCGCCGAGCGCCGGGGCGAGCGACAGGTCGTCTCGTTCGCCCTCGTCAGTCGGTCGAGACCACATAGCAGTGTTTCGTGCGCCCGCGACTTGAGGGCGGGGATGCCGCCGGCGGTCCGGGGCGACTGGTGCCGGGTCCACGGCGTGAACTCGTCCACAACCGGTTTGTGACAGGACAGGTGAAGACACGGTATGGCGGCGCCGACTCGACAGCAGATCCAGATCCTCCACGTCGACGACGACCCGGAGTTCGGGGACCTGACTGCGGCGTTTCTCGAGCGAAACGACGACCGGCTGACCGTCGAGACGGCGGCCAGCGCCGACCGGGCACTGGAGCTGATCGACGACCCCCCCGACTGTATCGTCTCGGACTACAACATGCCGGGGACGGACGGTATCGAGCTTCTGCGGGCCGTCCGCGAGGAGTATCCGGACCTCCCGTTTCTCCTGTTCACCGGGGAGGGATCGGAGGCGATCGCCAGCGACGCGGTCTCCGCGGGCGCGACCGACTACCTCCAGAAGCGGTCGGGCACCGACCAGTTCGAGCTGCTGGCGAACCGGATCCGGAACGCCGTCGACCAGCACCGGACGGAGGCGCGCCTCCGCGAGACGCGCGAGGAGTACGCCGCCGTCTTCGAGAACGCACGGAACGGCCTGCTGCTCGTGACTGTCGAGGACGACGGGTTCCGCTACCGGCGGTGTAACCCGCGGGCGGTCGAACTCATCGGCCGCAGCCGGGAGGATATCGTCGGGCAGACGCCGCGCGAGGCGCTCGGCCCGGAGAACGAACAGACGGTCGTCGGAGCCTACCGCGCGTGTGTCCAGCGGCGTGGCTCGGTGGAGTACACCGTCTCGCTCACGCTGCCGGTCGGCCGCGTGGTCCGGGAGTGTCAGGTGACCCCGGTCGCGTCTTCGGGCGAGGTGGAGCAGCTGGTCGTCGCGTTCGACGACGTCACAGAGCGGCGCCAGCACAAGCAGGCACTCGGCGCGGAACAGCGGCTCAACCGACAGGCGCTGGACGCACTGGACGCGCTCGACGACCTGTTCTACGTCGTCGACACGGACCTGCGGCTCCAGCGGTGGAACAGCCGCCTGTCCGAGGTGACGGGCTACACCGACGACGACCTCGCCGACATGGCCGCGACCGAACTGTTCCCCGACGACGAGCGCGAGACGGTCGCCGAGGCCGTAGAGACGGCCCGGTCGGGGGACCAAGACACGGTCGAGGCAGACCTGCTCACCGCCGACGGCAGGCGGGTCCCCCACGAGTTCACCGGGGCGCCGCTGACCGACGACGACGGGACGACGGTCGGACTCGTCGGGGTCGGTCGGGACCTGACCGGGCGTCGACGGCGCGAACGGCGGTTCCGGGCGCTCGTCGAGGAGTCGAACGACGTCATCTCGGTCGTGGACCGGGACGGCCGGTTCCAGTACCAGAGCCCGTCTGTCGAGCGCGTCGTCGGCTACGACCCCGACGAGACGGTCGGGGACTCGGCGTGGGAGTACGTCCACCCGGACGACCGCGACGCGGTCAGAGACGCGTTCGAGACGTGGGCCACCACCCCGGACGCGCAGGGGACAGTCGAGTACCGCGCCCGACACGCAGACGGGTCGTGGCGGTGGATGGAGGCAGACGCGAACAACCAGTTCGACAACCCCGCCGTCGGAGGACTCGTCGTCAACAGCCGGGACGTCACGGACAGGAGAGCACAGGAGCGAGCGCTCGACGCGGTCACGAGTCAGTACCAGACGCTGATCGAGAACTTCCCGGACGGCGCCGTCTTCCTGTTCGACACGGACCTCCAGTACGTGCGGGCCGGCGGGCAGGAGCTGTCCACGGTCGGGCTGTCTCCCGAGGACCTGGTCGGCGAGCAGCCCCACGACCTGTTTCCGGACGAGGTCGCCGACGAGACCGTCGCGCGCTACCGAGAGACGCTCGCCGGAGACAGCGGGACGTTCGAACAGTCGTTCCGCGGCGAACGGTACCGGGTGCGGACGGTACCGGTCCGGGACGACGACGGGACGGTCGTCTACGGGATGGCAGTGTCACAGAACGTCACCGAGCGGGTCGAGCAGCGACAGGCGCTCGCCCGGCAGAACGAGCGCCTCGAGGAGTTCACCGGGATCGTCGGCCACGACCTCCGGAATCCACTCAGCGTCGTCGGGGGCCGGATCGACCTGGCACGGGAGGAGTGTGAGAGCGACCACCTCGACCGGGCAGCCGACGCAGTCGACCGGAGCCAGGCGCTCGTCGACGACCTGCTGACGCTGGCGCGAGCGGACGAGGCGGTACGCGACCCGGAGCCGGTGGCGCTCGCCGAGGTCGCCGAGCGGAGCTGGCAGACCGTCCCCACCGGGGCGGCGACGCTCGACGTCGACGCGACCCGGACCGTCCGGGCCGACCGGAGCCGGCTCCGACAGCTGTTCGAGAACCTGTACCGGAACGCGGTCGAACACGGCGGCGAGGACGTGACCGTCCGTGTCGGCGAGACGGACGACGGGTTCTACGTGGCCGACACCGGTCCCGGGATCCCCGACGCCGACCGCGACCGCGTGTTCGAGGCGGGCTACTCGACCGCAGACGACGGAACCGGCTTCGGACTCCGGATCGTCGCGCAGGTCGTCGAGGCACACGGCTGGGCGGTCGCCGTCGCCGAGAGCGAGCAGGGCGGGGCCCGGGTCGAGGTGACCGGGGTCGAGGCCGCTGACCGCTGAGTACGCGCCGGCCACTGCGGGCAGTCGCCGGTCACGGGGGGAGTTCGCTCGGGGGGGTTCGGAGACACGACAGTCGGGACCGGCGTGAGGAGGAGTCCGGGGTGGTGGGAGCCCGGCGCCGGCGCGCTTGGGGGAGTGAGGGGGCGTCGCGCCGACAGACAACACGTCCGCCGGGGACCACAAGACCCCCCCGGAGTGAATTCAGCCGACGAAAACACCCGAGTCGAGAGAGGACGCCGGACGGGTCGACCGCCTCACGGCGGTCGTGACACCACGAACGGCTGTGGCCCGTCCGACTGCCGGGTGTCTCCTGACCGATCACCTTATACAGGGTAAATACCCCCCATGAGTGGATATGTAATCTATAACCGTGTAAGTTTTGCGGGTTTCTCCACTTTTAGATGGCAGCCCGTAAACAATATGAACGATGGTGATGGATGCCACCCAGACGACCGGTGAGCCGACGACGGCCGGTCTGGTCCGCGACAGACACGGCCCGACAGCCACGGCGAGTGTCTCCGAGAGAGGTTCGGATGGGAACTGAGACGGGGACGGGGACGGGGACGGGAACGGGAACCACCGTCGGCGATACCACGGTGCCGACGGGCGACGAGTACCGCATCTCCGAGCCTCCGGCGACGCTGCGCGAGTTCTTCAGCTACATGGGCCCGGCGTGGGTGTTCACGGCCTCACAGATCGGCGGCGGGGAGGCGCTGAGTGTCCCCGTGGGCGGGGCGTACCTCGGGATGCAGGCAATCTGGCTCATCCCGCTGATCACGTTCACGAAGATCTTCGGCCAGTACTATCTCGTGCGCTACGGGGTGATGAGCGGCGATACCTTCCTCAGCGCGCTGTTCGACCAGCCACGGTGGATCCGCTGGGTGTTCTACTACGTGTTCCTCGGCGGCATCGTCTACGCCATCGGGCTGTC
>JAQCMY010000249.1 GCA_028274865.1 Haloferacaceae archaeon
CGACCGCGTGGCCGGTGTCCCGGCCGAAGCGCAGCGCCAGTCCCTCGCCGACGTCGCCGGTCCCGCCGAGTATCGCGACTCGCATATCGTCTGCTGGGACGGGAGCGGCCTAAGCGTTGCCAATCCGCGCTCAGTCGACGAGCGCCGGGAGGTCGTTTACGCTCTCGACGACGCGGTCGGCGCCGGCGTCGCGGAACTTCTGTCGGCCCTCGGCGCCGGTCAGCCCGCCTGTCAACACCCCGACGCCCCGGTAGGTCCGGTCGAGGTCGGCCTCGCCGGCTGCGCGGGCGGTCCGCACGTCGTCGAGCGTGTCGCCCGCGAACACCACCGACCGGGCGTCGACGCGGTCGGCGATGGCGACGAGGCCAGCCGGGTCTGGTTTCCCCGGCAGGTCGTCGTCCATCGTCACGCGGCGCTCGGGCGGGACGTCGCCGAGGCCGGCGCGGGAGAGCGCCACCTCGGCCTCGCGGGCGGGCCGACCGGTCAGCACCGCGAGCGTCGCGCGGTCCCGGAGCGCCGCGACCGTCGCCTCGTCGACGAGCACCGGTTCGCCCTCGGCGTAGCCCGGCGCCTCGACGGGCGGGTCGCCGCCCTCGAACGCACGGTAGCGGCTGCGCCCGAGGTACAGCGCCTGGAAGACCGCGCGGAGGCGCTCGGGGTCCCAGCCGTCCTCGAGGCCCGCGCCGACGGCGTCGGCGAGGACGGCGCGTACACCGGACAGTCCCCCGCCGGCCTCGGCGACGCGGGCCGCGAACGCCGTCGGGTCGGCGTCGTACCCGCGGTCGCGGGCGAGTGCGTAGAGTGCGACCGCGTCGGTCACGACCCAGTCGTTGTTGAACCCGCCCGCGTCCTTCAGCGGCTGGACCGTCGCCGCGGCGACGGCCTCGTCGAGGCCGTGTTCGCGGGCGACCGTCTCGACGACCGCCCGGCGGTAGGAGTCGGCCACGTCGACGAGGACGCCGTCGACGTCCAGTACCACCGCGTCGGCGCTCTGGCACACACCCAGTGACAGGCGCGAGGGGGCAAGTCAGTCGCGGTTCGGCACGCGGTACAGCGTCCCCGTCGTCACCGTCTCGACGCACGCGTCGACGACGGCGGGGTCGCCGCCGAGCGTCGTGAAGTAGAGCGGCGCACCGGCTGCCCGCGCGACGTCGCGGGCCGGTCGCTGGAGTTCGGGCGGGAGTCGACGGGCGTAGACGGCGCCGGCACCGGCGTAGGGACCGAGCGGCTGGTCGGCGTCGCTCGCCGCAGCGAGCGCGCGGGCGCGCTCGACGACGTCGTCGCGGACGGCCCGGACGCCCCGCGGCGGCTCCGGCGGGTCGACGTCGACGACGACGACGTCGTGGCCGGCGGCGGCGAGGGCGCGGGCGAGGTCGGTCCGGCTGCCGACGCCGACCTCGACGAGCCGGTCGAACCGCGCGAGGGCGTCGGAGAGTGAGCGCACGGGGGCGGAACGTTTAGGATCCACGGGTTGTTAAGCAGATTCATGGTTGTGGACATCGTGCCCGTCGGCGACGTGGGCGGGCGGGTGATGAACGAAGCGTCGACCGCCCTGGGCTCCGTCTACGACGTCGAGGTCACGGTCCACGACGCCCAGCCCGTGCCCGACGGCGCGCTCGACCGGTCCCGAAACCAGTACCGTGCGGAGGAGTTCATCGAGCTGGCCAGCCGCGTCGGTGCCGGCGACAAGAACATCGGCATCACGGCGCAGGACCTCTACTACCGGCGACGCAACTACGTCTTCGGACTGGCCTATCTCAACGGTAACGGCTCGGTCATCTCCACCTACCGGCTTCAGACGAGCTCCGACGGCGGCGTCACCTCGAAGCCACAGTCCGAGGTGTTCGACGACCGGGTCCGGAAGGAGGTGGTCCACGAGGTGGGCCACACGTTCGGCCTCGAACACTGCGACAACGACCGCTGTGTGATGAGCTTCTCGCCGACCGTCCGCGAGGTCGACGTCAAGGAGGAGAACCTCTGTGGCTCCTGCTCGCGGCTGATCCTCTAGGACTCCTCCGGCGCGTAGTAGTACTCGCCGCTCCGCTTCTGCTCGCGGTCCTTCTGTGACCCTGGCTTGTTGATCCGTGGCCGCCCGGTCCGGGCGTCGCGCCGGAACGTCACGTCGAGGTCCGCGAGAAACTCGTTCATCCCCTCGCGCATCCCGCGCGGCGGCGCGGCGTGGCCCCGGGCCGCCGGTTCGCCCTCGAACACCAGCAGGCGGTCCGCGAGCAGGTCGATCATGTAGATGTCGTGGTCGACGACGAGCGCCGTCGCGTCGTGGCTCTCGGCGTAGCGCCGGATCGCGGTCGTCGTCCGGACCCGCTGCTCGACGTCGAGGTGGGCGCTCGGCTCGTCCAGCAGGTAGAGGTCGGCGTCGCGCGAGAGCGTCGCGGCGACCGCGACGCGCTGGCGCTCGCCGCCCGAGAGGTCCGGCAGGCGCTGGTCCATCACCCGCTCGAGCTGGAGCGGGTCGCGGATCTCGGTGTTCCACAGCGAGGTGCCGAACTCGTCGGTGATAGAGGAGAGGAAGGCGTCGACCCGCATCGGCTGGTCGGCCTCGACGTACTGTGGCTTGTACGCGACGTCGAGGGGTGCGTCGAGCGACCCCTCGTCCGGCTCCAGCGACCCGGCGAGGAGCTTCGCGAACGTCGACTTCCCGATGCCGTTCGGGCCGACGACGCCGAGCACCTCGCCGCGGTAGACGGTGCCGGCGTCGACCTCGAGCGAGAAGGCGTCCTCGCCGTAGGAGACGCCGAGGTCGGGGTACTCGAGCAGGGTCGTCCCCGCCGTCGAACTCCGGGGCGCGTGCTCCTCGAAGGTGATCGAGTTCGGCCGGATGCGCATGTTCTCGTTGTCGAGGTAGCCGGTCAGGTACTCGTTTATGCCGTTCCGGGTCGACTTCGGGTCGGTGATGACGCCGAACGCGCCGGGACGACCGTAGGCGACGTGGAGCGTGTCGGCCAGGAGGTCGAGCACCGCGAGGTCGTGTTCGACCACGAGGACCGACCGGTCGCGCTCGTCGTCGTCGGCCAGGTCCGCGACGAGACGCGCGGCGGCGACGCGCTGGCCGATGTCGAGGTACGGCGTCACCTCGTCGAGGAAGTAGAAGTCGGCGTCGCGGGCGACCGTCGCCGCGAGCGCGACGCGCTGGAGTTCGCCGCCGGAGAGCGAGTCGATCGACTGGTCGACCACGGGGCCGATCGAGAGGCGGTCGATCAGGTCCGAGAGGACGCCCCGCTCGTCGGTCCGCTCGAGCAGGTCGCGGGTCGTCCCGTCGAAGCGGTCGGGGATCGCGTCGACGTACTGTGGCTTGCGCGCGACGGTCACCTCGTCGGCGCGCAGGCGCTCGACGTAGGGCTGGAGCTCCGTCCCGCGGAAGCGGTCGAGCACCCGCTCCCAGTCCGGGTCGGCGTCGACGGCGCCGAGATTCGGGACGAGTTCGCCGGCGAGCGCCCGTACCGCCGTTGTCTTCCCGATACCGTTCGGGCCGAGGACGCCGGTCACCCGCCCGGCGTCGGGGACGGGCAGGCCGTACAGCGCGAAGGCGTTGTCGCCGTAGCGGTGGGCAGGGTCGTCGTCCAGCTCCTGCGGGAGATTGATGATCTCGATCGCGTCGAACGGACACTTCTCGACGCAGATGCCGCAGCTCTCGCCGAGACAGATCTCTTCGCTGATCCATATCTGGTCGGCGCCGCCGTCGTGCGAGTCGTCGTCGTAGTGCTCCTCGCGCGTGACGATACAGTCCTTTCCCGTCCGGTTCGGCGGACAGAAGTTCGCACACTCGTAGTTACACCGGTCGGGCTGACAGCGGTCGAGGTCGACGACGGCGATGCTGTCGTCGGCCATCAGACCGAGGCGCCGGAGGTGAGCAGGATAGTGAGCGTGACGAACCAGAGGACGATCGTCATGAACACGACGTAGACGTTGTCCTTCGCGCCGAAGTCGCCGACGTCGACGCCGGCTATCTTGAGGATCGGGTACTGGACGAGGACGGACGCGGCGGCGACCGCGAGGGGGCGGCGGTCGGTCGCCGCAGCGGGGTCGGTGCCGACCAGCATCACGGAGACGACGCCGGCGGCGACGCCGGCGAGACACGCGAGCGTGGTGACCGTCACCCCGCGCAGATGCCCGGAGAGCCCGGTCGAGGTTTCCGTGGCCATAGCCCTCAGTGTGCGAGCCGTCGGCAAAAGGGGTTCGTTCCGCCGACGGCGGGCGTTGCCTCAATCTTTATACCCGTGGCTGCTCTCGACTTTGCTGATGACCGGAGGGGACGAGGCCGACGGGCTCGACGGCCTCCCGCCGAGCGCGAAACTGGTGTTCAAAGTGCTCGAGTACGACGGCCCGCTGACACAGAAGGGGATCGTCGAGGAGTCGATGCTCTCGGCGCGGACCGTCCGGTACGCGCTGGAGCGGCTGGAACGGATCGGCATCGTCGACGAGGACGTCTACTTCGCCGACGCCCGACAGAACCTCTATCGTCTCGTCGAGGCGCCGACGGAGGCCGCCGGAACCGACGGCAGCGTCGACGTCGAAGACCCCGCCGAGTGCGACTAGGCGGGGAGCGCAGTCACCCGCGCGTTCCGGTCGAGCGCCGCCTCCAGTTCGTCCGCGATCGCCGACCCGCGTGACACCTGTACCTCGCCGCCCCGGCCGACCGTCGCGGTGAAGAGGTACTCGCCGTCGGCGTGAACCTCGACCGTCTCGCCGACGTGGCCGTCGACCGGCAGGACCACGTGTCGGTCGGTCACCTCGGGCTGGACGGGGTCGCCGGTCGCGTCTGGCGGGGGGCCGTCGGGGGCCGGCTCGGAGCCGCCGGACCGGCCGCTCGACGGTCGGTCGTCGTGGGTCCGTACGTCTATCTCGATCCCGAGCGTCGACTCGATCTCCTGGATCCGCCCGCCGCCCTTGCCGATCACGTACGAGATGTCGTCCTCGTCGACGTAGACGATCGCGCGGTCGCGGCCCTCGAGGTCGACGGTCACGTCGCCGCGGGCGACCGACCGTACCTCGCGTTCGATCTCCGTCTTGGCGATCCGGTCGACGCCGGACTCGGTTCCGCCCTCGTCGTCGCCGACGGGCACCGTGACGACCTGCCGGTTGAACGTGTATATCTCGTACTCCGGGCTGCCCGTCTCGAAGTCCCGCACCTGGATGACCGGGCGGGCGAGGTCCTCCGCGGTCAGCCCCTCGGGCACCTTCACCTCGGTCGTCACGTCGTAGACGACGTCGACCTCGCCGGCCTCGATGTACACCACCGTGTCGACCACCTGCGGGATCATCCCGAGCTCGACCCGACCGACGAGCCGCTGGAGGGCGTCGATGGCACGGGTGGCGTGGACGACGCCGACCATCCCGACGCCCGCGAGGCGCATGTCCGCGAACACCTCGAAGTCGGCGGTCTTTCGCACCTCGTCGTAGATGGTGTAGTCGGGACGGACCATCAGCAGCGAGTCGGCGGTCTTCTCCATCGACCCGCCGAGTTCGGTGTACTGGGTCACCTCCGGGCCGACCTGGAGGTCACGGGGCTTCTCCATCGTCTTCACCGCGTAGTTCGAGTCCGAGAGGTGCTCGGCGACGGCCTGTGCGAACGTCG
Source organism: Haloferacaceae archaeon (assembly GCA_028274865.1). Classification (GTDB taxonomy): domain Archaea; phylum Halobacteriota; class Halobacteria; order Halobacteriales; family Haloferacaceae; genus A07HB70. The sequence continues at coordinate 5,594 of JAQCMY010000249.1, forward strand.
ACTTGCCCGCGCCGGGCGACCCGGAGATGAGGACGCCGCGCTGGCGCTCGGCGAGCCGGTCTCGCAGTTCGTCGGCGAACTCGTAGTCGTCGAGCTCGGTCTTGACGATCGGCCGGACCGCCGTGATCTCGAACGCGTCGGCGAAGGGCGGGCGCGCGACGGCGATCCGGTACTGGCCGAACTGGACGATAGACATCCCCGGCTCTTCCAGTTCGACGAACCCCTGTGCGCTGGCGCGGGCGCTCTCGACGACGTCGTGGGCGTAGTCGCGCATCTCGTCCTCGCTCGTCCGCTCGTCGCGGATCTGCTCGTAGCGCATCTCGCCGATCGCGCCGCGCTTGGCCCGCGGGCGGGTCCCGGCACGGAGGTGGACGCTCATCGTCGTCTCGTCGAAGAACCCCTCGATACGCAGCGACTCGCTGTCGCGGGCACGCGGCTCGACGTAGTCGACGGTGACGCCCGTGGCGCGGGCGACCTCGGCCTGGACGGCGTCGCTCGTCAGGAGCGTCGCGCCGTGGTTCGCCGCGACGTCGCGGATCAGCGCGTCGATGTCGCCCTCGCCCGCGGCGGTGCGCTCGTCGCCGGTCGACCGCCGCCCGACGTAGTCGACGGTCAGTCCGTCGTCGGAGCGACCGACGAGCCGCTGGAGTTCGGACAGCCCGTCCCAGCCGCTGTCTCGGCCCTCGTTTGCCTGTGACTCGAGTTCGCCGACGACCGCCTCCGGCACCAGTATCGCGGCGTCGGCGTACGCGCCGTCGTCGAGTCGCTCTGTCACCCGACCGTCGACGACGGCGCTCGTGTCCGGCACGACGTTCATATTTCGTCTCGGGCCGGCGGTCGTATAAGCGGCGCGGCGTCGTCGCGAACTGTCCCGACGAGGCCGGGCGCCGAGCGCCGGGTCTAAACCCCGACGTCCCGAGACGAGGGCGTGACCGACGACGGGAGCGAGGAACTCGTCGCGCTGACGAGCGACCTCGTCGAGGCCCCGAGCCACGAGGCGGGCGGCGAACGCGAGGCCGGCGACCGGGTCGCGGCGTGGCTCCGCGCCGAGACGGACGCCGCCGTGCGACGCGACGACCACGGGAACGTCCTCGCGCGGCGGGCGCGCGGCGCGTCGGGGCCGACACTGGCGCTCGTCGGCCACCACGACGTGGTCGCGCCCGCGGAGCGACAGACCGCCGCGGACGGCGAGCGTCTCCGGGTCGAGCGGCGGGACGAGCGCCTCCACGGGCGAGGCACGGCAGACATGAAGGGGGCGCTCGCGGCGGCGATGCTCGCGTTCCGCGACGCCGACCCCGCGACCGAACTCGTCTTCGCCTCGTTCGCGGCAGAGGAGCAGGGCGGCCTCGGGGCACGGGCCGCCGTCGAGGACGGGTTCGCGCCCGACCACGCCGTCGTCGGCGAGGGGTCGACCGGCTACGCCACGCCGGGGGTCACCGACGTCGCCGTCGCCCACCGGGGTCGGCGCGCGGTGACCGTCGAGGCCGACGGCGAGGCGGCCCACGCCAGCGAACCGGGCGCGGGCGCGAACGCCGTCTACCGCGCCTGCGACGCCGTCGAGACGCTCCGGGACGTCGACCCGCCGGCGACGACGGTGCTTGGCCAGCCGGTCGAGGGGCGCCTGACCGTCACCGAGATCGAGGGCGGGTCGGGCTGGAACGTCGTGCCCGAGCGCTGTACCGTGACGGTCGACGAGCGAACGGTCCCGGGCGCGCGGACGGACCTCGCGGCGGTAGCGGACGTCGAGGGCGTGACGGCGCGCGTCGACCAGGACCTCCCGCCGATGGCCTGTACAGACGAGCGACTCGCCACGGCCGTCGTCGACGCCGCGAGCGCCGCGAGCGCCGCGGGGTCGGGGACGCCCGAGCGCGTCGTCAAGCCCCACGCGACGGACGCGGGCCGGCTCGCGGCGGCGGGAACGGCCTGTGTGGTCTGTGGGCCGGCGGAGCCGGGCGAGGCCCACACCGCGACGGAGTCGGTTTCGGTCGCGGCACTGGCGCGGTGTCGGACGGTGTACCGGCGGGTCGCCGAGGACCCGCGGGGCGGGTAGCCGGACGCGAGCGGGGATTCAAGCCCGTGCCGCCCGTGTCGTCGGTATGGCGACGACGGACGCGAGCGAGAGCGACGACGCCTACAGCCGACTCGTGAGTCGGGTGAAGCGGCTCCGCAACGTCGGCGCGGCGGCGGAGGTGCTGTCGTGGGACCAGCAGACGAAGATGCCGCCGGGCGGCGCGCCCGCCCGCTCACAGCAGCTCGCGGCGCTGTCGGCGGTCGAACACGACCTGTTCGGCGCCGCAGAGACGGGCGACCTGCTGGACGCGGCGGCAGCCACAGCCGAGAGCGACGACGAGGTCGCGCTCTGTCGCGAGGTCCGCCGGGAGTACGAGCGGCGGGCGAGCGTCCCGACGGCGCTCGTCGAGCGCACGACCGCCCGCGCCTCCGAGGCGGTGGAGGCGTGGCAGGCGGCGCGCGCGGACGCCGACTTCGACGCGTTCGCCCCCCACCTCCGGGACCTGGTGGCGCTGAAGCGGGAGTACGCCGAACACGTCGACCCGAACCGCGACCCCTACGAGGTGCTGTTCGAGGAGTTCGAGCCGTGTCTGTCGCTCGACCGGGCCGACGCGGTGCTCACCGACGTCAGGGACACCGTCGTCCCGCTCGTGGACGACGTGCGCGCGAGCGACGTCGATCCGTCGAACCCGTTCGAGGGGACGTACGACGAGGACACACAGGAGGCGCTGGTGCGGGACGTCCTCGACCGTCTCGGCTATCCGTGGGAGCGCGGGCGCCTCGACAGGGCGCCACACCCCTTTTCCACCGGGACGGTGTACGACGCCCGGATCACGACCCGGTTCGACGAGGCCGACCCTCTCAAGAGCGTCTTCCCCACCGTCCACGAGTTCGGCCACGCCTGCTACACGCTCGGCCTCCCCGAGGACGACTACGGGACGCCGCTGGGCGAGGCGCGGGACCTGTCGGTCCACGAGTCACAGTCACGGCTGTGGGAGAACCACGTCGGGCGCTCGCGGCCGTTCCTCGCGCGCCTGCGCCCGCTCCTCGAGGAGCACCTCGGCGTCGCGCCGGACGTCGAGGCGCTGTACGGGTGGGCGAACCGGGTCGACCCCGACAACGCCATCCGGGTCGAGGCCGACGAACTCACCTACCACCTCCACGTCGTCCTCCGGTACGAGATAGAGCGAGACCTCGTGCGCGGCGACCTCGACGTCGAGGAGGTGCCAGCAGTCTGGGCGGACAAGAGCGAGGAGTACCTCGGCGTGACGCCCGCGGACGACGCCGAGGGCGCCCTCCAGGACATCCACTGGGCATACGGCAACTTCGGCTACTTCCCGACCTACTCGCTCGGGTCGGCGATGGCCGCACAGGTGTACGAGGCAGCGAGCGACGACGTCGGCGTCGCCGACCACGCCCGCGATGGCGAGTTCGACCCGCTCCGCGGGTGGCTCCGCGAACACGTCCACCGGCGCGGCAAGCGGCTGGAGACGGACGACCTCGTGCGCGAGGCGACCGGGTCGCCGTTCGCCGCCGACGCGTTCACCGCGTACGTCGACGAGAAGTACCGCGCGCTGTACGAGGGATAAACCGCCGCGGCGGTCGGGCGTCAGCTATATATCGTGTGACCTCCTACCGTGGCACGCGATGGCATCGGCTTCTGGCGACGACGACGTGTTCGACCGGTTCCTGACCGACCGCGGCCACGAGACAGAACCGGTACGCTGGGACCGATCCTACAACAAGCGACAGTGCCCGGACTGTGGCGCCCTCCACGACGAGGACGCGACGCGGTGTTCCGTGTGCGACTGGCAGCCCGACTGACGGCACGGAATTTATCTACCCCAGCGCTCATTACCCGATCTGATGGCCAACAACGGCGGGAGCCTCACCCGGCTGTTCGGGGGGCCGGGAAGCGGGAAGACAACGGCGCTGCTCGACCGGGTCGAGGAGATAATCGCCCGGGACGACGTCGACGTCGGTGACGTCCTCGTGGTGTCGTACACCCGTGCGGCGGCTGCCGAGGTCCGCGAGCGCCTCGCGGAACGCCTCGATACGACGCCACGCGCGCTCCAGGGGAACGTCTGTACGATGCACGCGAAGGCCTACGACCAGCTCAACCTCTCGCGCGGCGACGTCGTCGGCGACGACGACAAGAAGGCCTTCTGCGAGGACTACGGCATCGAGTTCGAGGACGAACACTCGGGCGCTGGCCGGCGCACGGCCCGGTCGACGACGATCGGCAACAAGGTGATCGCGACGAGCCAGTGGCTCCAGCGGACGGACCGCGACGTCGCCGACTGGTACGACGTCCCGTTCCAGTGGAACGTCGACGAGGTCCGCCTGCCGCCGGAGATGGACCCGAACTCGCTCGAGGGGAACAAGTACACCCCGACGTGGCCCTCCGCCGACGAACGGATCGACATCCCGGAGGCGATCCGGGCGTGGCGCGCGTACAAGGGCGACGAGGAGCTCGTCGGCTTCGCCGACATGCTCGAACGGGTCAAGGATCGGTCGCTCGTCCCGCACGTCGACTACCTCGTCATCGACGAGTTCCAGGACATCACCACGCTCCAGCACGGGGTGTACGAGGAGTGGCGCCCGCACATGGAACGGGTGCTGATCGCCGGCGACGACGACCAGGTGGTGTACGCGTGGCAGGGCGCGGACCCGAACCTCCTGCTCGACGCCGACCCCGGCGAGGACGTCGTCCTGCCGAACTCCTACCGGCTCCCCTCGCGCATCCTCGACGTCGTCAACACCTCGATCCGGCACATCGACAACCGACAGGAGAAGGACCTCAACCCCCGCAAGGAGGGCGGCGTCGTCGAGGCGGAGGCGAACAAGTCCGTCCTCGACCTCGCCCGCGAGGTGGTCAACACCGTCGACCACACCGACGAGAGCGTGATGGTGCTGTTCCGGGCCCGTTACCAGATGTTCGACTTCATCGACGAGTTCCTCCCGAACGGCATCCCCTTCTCGGTGCTGACCGACCAGCGGATGTGGACGGACCGACTGACCGACTACGTCCAGGGGATCGAGAAGCTCGACGACGGCGAGCCCCTGACCGGGCTGGAGGCACGCCGGCTCGCGGACATGTTCAAGTCCTCGGCGTTCGGCTCGAACGACCGCGACGAGCTGTACGACGTCGTCGAGGAGCGTGAGGAGGCCGCCGATACCGACGACCTCGCGGCGATCGAGATCGACCCCGCGGTCGTCGCCGACCTCGTGCCGTTCGCGCCCGACCGCGCCTCTGCAGGCGACATGCTCCGAAAGGTCACCAGCTTCCAGCGTAAGTCCGTCCAGGCCTACTTCGCACACGACTACGAGGGGATCGACCCCTCGCGGGTGCGGGTCGGCACTATCCACAGCGCGAAGGGACGCGAGGCCGACCACGTGTTCGTCTCGACGGACCTCACCGAGAAGGTGGTCGAACAGATGGCCGCGAGCGTCGCCGCCGGAGACGGCGACGCCGGCTTCGACGTCTCGACCGACACCGTCCCCGTCCTCGCCGACAACGAGCGTCGCGTGTTCTACGTCGGGATGTCGCGCGCGAGAGAGCGGCTCGTCGTCCACGAGAACCTCATCAGCGGCGCCCCCACCCTGCCGGTGAGCGTCCTCCTCCACAACGAGCGCCGCGACACGCCGCCACAGGAGCTCCTCGACGCCCTCCGGGCCGAGCCGGCGACCAGCGACTAGGCGTGCGCCGCGCGCCGACGGACGGGCCGTTCGTCCACGCCGGTCGCGCGGGCGACCCGGACCTCCGCTGGCTCGTCGACGCGCCGCTCCCGTCCGAGCCCTGCGGGTACGTCTGTGTCGGCGGCGAGCCGACGCTGTTCGCGCCGCCCGGCGCCGACGTCGCCGTCACGGGCGTCGAACGGCACGACGACCCGGCGGCCGCCGCCGCCGAGGCGCTCCCCGCGGAGACCGTCTGCGCGCCGCGGCACCTCCCGCACGACGCCGCGCTCCGTGTCGAGCGCGCCGGCTCCGACCTGCGCTCGACGACGGCTGTCGCCGACGCCCGCGCCCGGAAGGACGACGGCGAACGGGCGGCGCTGGCAGCCGCCGCGACGGCTGCCGACGCGGGAATCGAGCGGGGACGGGAGACACTCGGCGAGACGGCAGGGGACGGGGCCGACAGCCGCGACGCGACGGAGCCGCTCCGCCGCGGCGTCGCGGGCGCGGTCGCGGAGGCCGGTGCGACGCCACGTGTCCGTGTCGACGGGACGCCGGCGCCGGGAGACCCGGTCGTCGTCGACGTCGACGCGCGGGTCGACGGCTACCACGCCCGGACGGCCCGGACCCTCGTCGCCGCGGGAGAGGGTGGCGCGGCCCGGCGCGCGCACGTCGCCTGCGAGTCGGCGCTCCGTGTCGCCGCGGGCGAGGCGACGCCCGGGACCGACGTCGACTGGCTGACGAGCGAGGTGCGCGCAGAGCTCGGGTCGTTCGGCGTCGACCCGCCGACGGACGTGACACTCGTCGCCGGGACGGGGCTGGCGCGCCGGGAGGCGCCGCGGGTCGGGTCGGGCGCGGCGCTGGCGCCGGGAAACGTCCTCGTCGTCGCGCCGGCGGCGCGGGTGCCGGAGGCCGCGTCGGTCGTCCGGCTGGCAGACACGCTTCTGGTCGGCGAGGAGGGCACGGAGCGGCTGACGGCGGCGGCGACGGCCTCGCGCGTCTAGTCGCGGTCCGACTCCGACTCCGGCTCGTCCGTCGGGTCGTCGACGACGCGCTCGACGGCCTCGCCGGCCACCGCCGTCGGCAGGTCGCCGGGCGTGACGACGTAGCGCGGCAGGGCCACCATCAGGACGGCGACCACCACGAGGACGCCGCCGAGGACGGGACGGTCGCCGAAGGCGAGGAATTCGACGCCGAGCAGCGCCGCCGGTATCGCGAAGACGAGCGTTCCGACCAGCCCGACCGTGTCGAGGATACCCAGCCGCACAGTCGTCGTTGCGACGGCGGCAAAAAAGCCGTTTTCCTCCGACGCCGGTCGGGCCCGACCCGTGGCGGGGGTGACGACGAACGACCCGTCCACCGGGGACACAACGAACACCACCCGTTCGTTGCCCGACGACCGCCCGGGAGCGACCCGGCTGTCTGCCGGAGGCCGGCGGCTGTGCGACGCGGCGCTCGTCCGGGCCGCGAGCGAAATCGACTTCACCGCCGGTGCCGGAGTGTCGGTGTGTTCACCGGCATCGTCGAGGGGGCTGGCCGGGTGTGTCGCGTGACCGAGGACGAGGGGGGCCGTCGCCTGCGGGTCGCACCAGAGCCCCCGCTCTCGCTCGACGGCCTCGACCACGGGCAGTCGATCAGCGTCTCTGGCGTCTGTCTCACCGTCGAGGCGTTCGCCGACGACGGCTCGTGGTTCGAGGTGTTCACGGCCGTCGAGACGCTCGACCGCACGTACCTCGGCGCGGTCGGCGAGGGTGACCCGGTGAACGTCGAGCGCGCCCTCACCGCCGACGGGCGGTTCGACGGCCACCTCGTCCAGGGCCACGTCGACGGCGTCGGGACGGTGACCGGCGTCGAACGGGTCGGCGACGACTGGTGGTTCGAGTTCTCGCTCCCTCCCGAACTCGGTCGATACGTCGTCGAGAAGGGGTCGGTGGCGCTCGACGGCATCAGCCTGACCGTCGCGGAGCGGTCCGGCGACGGCGTCGGGGTGGCGATAATCCCGACGACGTACGACCTGACGACGCTCTCCGACAAGGAGCCGGACGACCCGGTCCACGTCGAGGTGGACGTGGTCGCGAAGTACGTCGAGTCGCTGGTCGAGGGGTACTAGCGGCGCTCGCCGGTGTCGTCGGGGGGCGACACGCCGTCGGGCACAGCTGTCTCGTCGCCGTCGTCCGCCGACGTCGTGTCCGCTGGCGCCGCCCGGAAGGCGCCGTTGTATCGCCGAACCTTGTTCAGGATGAGGAGACCGAAGGCACCGTCGAAGACGACGACGAACGTCAGGAACGCGGCGAGAGACGACAGGCCGGTCACCGCCTGGACGAGACCCGACCCGATTCCGACCGTCGAGTTGTAGAGCCCGTGAATCGCCGCCGCGAGCAGGAGCCCCTTTATGACGAGGGGGCCCCGATGGTCGGGGTTGAACTTCGCGAGGCCGAGGTAGTAGCCGGCCACGGCGGAGTAGATGACGTGGCCCGGCCCCGCCAGCGCCCGGATGGCGGTGATACCGCCGCCGGCGCCGATGAGCGCGACGCCGAACTCCGCCTCGGCGACGGCGCCGTCGATCTGCCGGGTGATGTAGAGCGCGTTCTCGATGAACGCGAACCCGAGGCCGGCGACGGCGCCGTACACCGCGCCGTCGACGACCGCGCTGAACCGCCGAGCCCGGTAGGCGTACAGCCGAACGGCGAGGAGTTTCACCGTCTCCTCGACCGGACCGACGACGAGAAAGAAAAACAGGGTGGAGGTGACCAGCCCGCCGCGCGTGCCGAACCCGAGGACGCCCTCCGCGACGCCGTTCAGCACCGCGGCGAACGTGGCGGTCAGCACCGACAGGAGAAACGTGGCGACGAGGAGGTCGAGCGGTTCGGCTGCTGTCACGTCCGTGACGTAGACGTAGCCCGCGAGGGCGAGCGCCGGCACCGCGGAGAGCACGGTCAGGAGGCCGACCCGCGGGTCGGTGACGGCGCTGAACCCGCCGATGGCGAAAAAGAGCGCGACCCCGACGAGGACGACGAGGCCGCGCGCGCCGAACACCAGCCCCCGGTAGACGAGGACGGCGAGTCGGTCCAGGAGCGAGCGCGGCTCCCACGTCGCGATCCCGTAGAGGTCCTCGTCGTCCGTCGCCTCCGCGACAGGGTCGCGGCGCTCCGACATTACCGGAGTGACTCGCCGGCGTGACTTGTATCCCCGCGGTTCAAGCCCTCGGCGTCCCGGAGCGGGGTATGGACGAGCCTGTCCGGACGAAGATCCGGGGCATCTACGCGACGGCACTCACGCGCGCGCTCGTGACGGCGGGGGGCGAGGTGACACAGGCCTCTGGACCGATCCAGGAGCGGTTCGCGGCGGCGGAGGCAGTGACGAGCGGCGGCCTCGCGGACGCGCGGGTCACGACCACGGCGGACCGGCAGGGCGTGACCGTCGCGGGCACGCCCGATGCGGTCGAGACGGTGGCCGGCGTCTGCCGCGGCGTCGGGGTCGACGCCCTCGCGTGGACCGCCGCCGCGCCGCTGGACGCCGTCTTCGACGCCGAGGTGGCAGAGACGGGCCGGGGCGCGGCGACCTGCGACCTCGGGGCGACGACCGGTCGGCTCCCGTTCGACCGGGTCGACGCACACGTCGAGACGGGCGACCGCGTCCGGGTTCAGGTCGCCGACCCCGACCCGCCGTGGCTCGGCGGCGAGCCGACGCTCTCGGGCGGGGTGCGGGTCCGCGAGGGGGTCGTCGAACTGGTCCGCGGCGGGTCGGGCGTCCGTGTCGACGCAGCCGACGAGTCGCTCGCGCGCGAGGTGGCCGGGCTGCTCGACGTGGCGGGCGTCGCGCCCGCGGAGGGCTGGGGCGCGCGGTTCGACCGCGCGGCGACAGAGGCGACGCTCGACGGCCTGACCGCGGCGCTCGACCGCGCGAACGAGCGGGCGGCGGCGCTGGACGACGCTCTCGCGGGCGACGCGGGCGACGCGGTCGACGCCGTCGACGCCGGCGACCCCGGGGCAGTCGCGACGCCGCTCGCGACCCGGTTCGTCTGGTTCGGCCGCGAGTCGCGGGCCGGGCTCGACGCGACGCGGCGGGCGGTGACGCCGACGATGCCGGGACACCACCGGACGAAGGCCGCGAGCGAGGCCGCGAGCGCGGGCGTCGACCTCGCCGAGGCGCTCTGCGGGGCGGCGCTCGCGGACGGCGAGTTTCCGTTCGAGACGGTGACAGACCAGTTCGGCCCGCGCGAGGGCGACCGGGTGGCGCTCGAACACGGCAAGCCGAGCGGGCGGCTGATCACGCTCGGCCGCGGCGAGGTGGCCGACCGCGACGCCGACGGGACGGTCGCCGTCGAGCGGTCGATGACCGGCGGCGGCACCTACGACGCCCTCGGCACGCCGCGGGAGGCGGGGGACACCGCGCTGACGAAGGTGCGCGAGGGACGGTGGTGGTACCCGACGACCTACCGCTCTGCCGACGGCGCGTCGAAGGGCACCTACGTCAACGTCTGTACGCCGGTCGAGTGTTTCCCGTCGGCTGTCCGGTACGTCGACCTCCACGTCGACGTGGTGCGGCAGCCGGACGGCGAGGTCGAGCGTGTCGACGACGACGAACTCGACGCCGCAGAGGAGCGCGGGGCGGTGCCGTCGCCGCTCGCCGACCGCGCCCGCGAGGTGGCGAGCGGAGTCGAGCGGGCGCTGCGGTAGGCTAAAAGTGCTCCGCGGCGTCGGTCTCGTGGCGCAGGTCGCCGCCGCGGCCGCCCTCGACGGTGTCGGCGCCCTGGTCGCCGGAGGAGGGCACCCGGACGGTGACCGCCTCGACGTCGGGGAACGAGGTGATCATGTCGGCGCGGATGTTCCGCGCGGTGACGTTCGACACGCCGCATCCGGAGCAGGTGCCGCCGAGTTCGACCACGACCTCCCCCGTCTCGGGGTCGGCCTTCCGGATTGCGCTCGTCCCGCCGTGCATCTGGATGATGGGCATCTGCGCGACGAGCCAGCGCTCGACGCGGTCCTTGAGAGAGTCGTCGTCCGCCGGTGCGTCGTCCATACCACCGGCTTGACGGCGAACCCACAAGACGGTTCTGGCGGGTCTATCCGGGTCGATCCGGAGGATACGGTCACCGGGCGAGCTGCGACCGGTCGCCCGTGCCCCCGGTCATCGCGCTGGCGAGCGCCCCCTTCACGACGACGTCGTCGCCGAGCGTCGCCAGTCGCACCTCGGGGACGTTGACGAAGGTGAGGTCCGGGAGCCGCTCGCGAACCGGGTCGAGCACCGCGTCGGGGTTGTTGAGCGCGACGGCGCCGCCGACGTAGACGACCAGCGGCGCGTAGGCGTTCGCGACGTTCGCGACGCCGATAGCGTTCCACTCGCCGACGCGTTCGACCACGCGGGCGGCGAACGCGTCGTCTGCGGCGTGGTCGTAGACGTCGGCGGCGGTCGGGTCGCCGTCCAGCGGGAGGGTCGTCTCCTCGCCGTCGTGGAGTTCACGGGCGTACGCCGGGACGTTCTCGCCCGAGCAGTACGCCTCCCAGTGGCCCGCGCGGCCACAGCCACACTCCATCCGGCCGGCCGGGTCGAGAACCATGTGTCCCACCTCGCCGGCGTTGCCGTCCCAGCCCGCGACGACGCGGCCGTCGACGGCGACGCCGGCGCCGACGCCGGAGGAGATCGTGAGGTACGCCATGTCGTCGGGGTTGCGCTCGGCGAAGAAGCGCTCGCCGATCACGCCGGCGGCGGTGTCGTTGTGGAGGTAGACCTCGCCGTCGACGAGCGCCGAGAGCGGGCCGACCAGCGGCACCCGTCCGACGTGGTCCGGGAGGTTCGCGGGCCCGTCGACGGTGCCCCCGGCGAGGTCGAGCGGTCCGATCGAGCCGACTGCGCCGGCGACGACGTCTGCCGGGTCGACGCCGGCCTCGCCACAGGCCGTCCGGGCGACTGCGAGAACCGCCTCGGTGACGCCGATGCCGCTGGTCCGCGGCGTCGGCTGGCGGGCCTGGGCGACGATCCGGGCCTCGTCGTCGCCGACGGCGGCGCGGACGTTCGACGCCCCGAGGTCGACCCCGAGGTAGTGCGCCATCGCAAGAGTCGGGAGTCCCGGCGCACTTGAGCGTGTGGATGCGGGTTACGCCAGCTCGTGTCGGACGTACACGACGGGGCAGGGGGCGTTGAGGAGGATAGCCTGCGCGTCGCTGCCGAACACCGCCTTCCCGGCGGGCGAACGCCGGTTGCCGCCGACGACGACGCGGTCGGCTCCGAGGTCGGTGGCCATCTGGACGAACGTCTCGGGACCGCCGTCGCCGACCGAGGCGCGGACCGCACTGTCGACGCCCGCCTCGTCCAGGTAGTCGCGCGCGGCCCGGACGGACGCGACGCGGGTGGCGACGTCGGCCGGGTCGACCCTGTCGACCGACCGGTCGAAGCCGTGGCGGCTGATCGTGTTCTCGTACTCTTCCCTGTCGAAGCCGTAGCCGACGGTCACCGTCGCGTTCGTCCCGACCGCCGTCTCTGCGGCGACCCGGGCGAGCGTCTTCCCCCCTGATTCCGCTTCGTCACCGACCGCGATCAGAACAGTGTCGAACGACACGTGCGAGCGTCGACAGCCCACCCACTTAATCGTGGACCGGCGGGGCGGCCTGGTGCCGAGCGGACCACGCGGCCGTCAGGCGGCGTCCGGCGCGTCGTCCTCGACGTCGCGCTTCATCGAGTCGCGCCGCGACTTCGCGTCCCGGCCGGTCGCCGCCAGCAGGAACTCGTTTTTCGTGTCGACGGCACCCTGCGCGGCCTCGGCGTTACCCTCCGCGACCACCTCCGCGGCGTCGCGCTCGACGAACTCGACGGCGATGCGGTCTTTCTTGCCGTCGTACGACGCCGCGCCGGCGATCACGCGCTCGAACACCGGGTTCGTCGGCTCGTCGACGACGTAGAGCTCGTGACCGTCCGCCGTCTCCGTCCCGGTCACCTCGCCGAAGTGTTCCTCGACGCTCGCCCGCAGGTCGGGCAGCCGCTCCTCGAGGTACTCGCCCGGGCGCATCTTGTACTCTCTCACGCGCCGCCGTTCGGCAGCGTGTCGTTTACGCGTTTCGTCCCGGCGACTCCGCGGCGCGCTCGGCGAGGTAGCCCTTCCGGCAGTCCGGACAGACGTCTCCCGGACGGAGCGACGACGACGCGGCGGCGTGGGCCGTCGCACAGTTCGGACAGTGGAGCTCCGTCGCGCCGTCGACGTCGCCGTCGGCGGACTCGGGGCGGACGAACCGGGTGCCGTTTCGGTCCCGTTCGACCGTCCCTTCGTCGGGCCACGGCGCCGGGTCCGCTCCGGTCGACGCGGTCGGACCGCCCGGCGTCGGGGTCTCGGCGTCGAACCCGTCGTCGTCGGCGTCGGCTGCCGGCCACGCGGCGGCCTCGCCCGACTCGCCCGCAGCCGGGGTGTCGTCCGCGTCGCTCGTGTCCGCCGCCTCCGTGTCGGCTGCCGACTCGTCCGCGTCCGCCGACGGCGTGGTGTCGTCGAGGATGATGGCGGCGTCGTCGCTCGCGTCGGTCGGCTCCGGCGCCGGAGACGCGTCTGGAGGGGCTGTCTCCGGCGGGGACGCGGCGTCGGCTCCGTCGTCGCCCGACGTCGTCGTGGACTCGACGCCGGCGTCCGGCGCCGGGGCCGGAGGTGACCCGCTCTCGCCGGTCGACGCCTCGGCGGCGGGCGTCGACGCCGGCTCCTCTCCGGTCCGGAGCGGCTTGATCTCCTTGTTCTCGCTGACGACGCGCCGTCTGCCACACCGCGCACACGTCTCGACGGTCCGGTAGGCGACGACCACCTCCGCGCCGTCCTCGCGGCGGTCGCGCTCCACCTCCCGCCCCTCGAACTCGTGGCCGAACAGACACCGGAGTCCCATCTCGTCCGCGGCTCTCGTCCGGGGCGCAAAAGCCTGTCTCCGGCGTCTGACGCCCGTCAGACGAGGGATCGGGGGACGCCGACACAGGGCGGTACAGGTAAGCCACAGGCCACCGTACCGGGAGGTATGGCCGCGAAGCGGGAGTTCCGCGACCGGGACGACGCACAGGTCGCGGTGCTCGACGCGCTCGTCGACCGCGGGCGCGAGGGCATGACCGTCCTCGAGCTCCGGGCGGCGGTCGACGCCGACATCGACCGCATCGAGGGCGCGCTGTCTGCGCTGAAAGACGACGGACTCATCGAGGTCGAACACGAGGGCGACCGGGTGCTCATCCACCCGGCCGACCGGGTCGTCCCCGACCCGAACGACGACGCCGGCGAGCGCTCGGTGTTCGACGCGCTCCGCGACCGGTTCGGACTGTAGCCGTTAACACGCCGCCGCCCGTACCGGCGGTCATGACCACGAGCGAGGGCGAACGCGAGGACGACGCCGGGCCGGAGTCGCTCCGTAGCCTCCACGACGACCACGGGGCCGTCCGCGACGAGACCGGACGGGTCCGCCACTACGGGCGGCCGGAGCGAACACACCTCGCCGTCCGGAACGGGGTCGGCGTCTTCGACGGCGACGAGGGCGTCGTCGTCGTCGGCGGCGACGACCGCCACGAGTTTGTCGAGGACACAATCACGACGCCCGTCCCGCGCGAGGACGGGGCCGGGCGGTACGCGCTCCTCCTCGACCCGCAGGGGAAGGTGGACACGGAGATGTACGTCTTCGACGCGAGCGAGTCAGACCGCCTCCTCCTCGTCCTGCCGGGAGACCGCGCCGCAGCGCTCGCGGACGACTGGGCGAGCAAGGTGTTCGTCCGCGACGTCGAGGTGCGGGACGCGAGCGACGAGCTCCACGTCCTCGGCGTCTACGGTCCGAGGGCGACGGAGAAACTCGCCTCCGTCTGCTCGGACGCGCCGCCGGAGGAGCCGCTGACGTTCGTCCGCACGGCCACCCGCGACGCCGGCCTCACCGTCGTCGCCGGCGACGGCCTCGTCGGCGAGGAGGGCTACCGCGTCGTCTGTGCGCGGGACGACGCCGCCGACGTCGTCGAGACGCTGCTGACCAGCGGGCTGAACGCCGTCCCGGTCGGCCACGAGACGTGGCGGACGCTGACACTCGAGGCCGGGACGCCGCTGCTCGGGCCCGAACTCGCCGGCACGCTCCCGAACGTCGCCGGCGTCCGGATCGGGTTCGACCTCGACAAGGGCTGTTACGTCGGCCAGGAGGTCGTCTCCCGGGTCGCCAACCGCGGCAGACCCTCGCGCCGGCTCGTCGGCCTCCGGCCCGAGTCGGTGCCAGAGCACGGCGCCGACGTGCTGGCCGGCGGCGACGCCGTCGGGACGGTCACCCGCGCGGCCCGCGCTCCGAGCCTCGACGCGCCGGCTGCGATGGCGTACGTTCCGTTCGACTTCGACGCCGGCGAGGACGAGCTGTCGGTGGCGACGCCGGACGGACCGGTCTCTGCGGGCGTCGTCGACCTCCCGTTCGTCGAGGGGAGCGCGCGCTCGGCGCGGCTCCCGACCTACGACTAGCGCAGCAGGCGCCGCAGGTGCGCCCGCGAGAAGAACGTCGTCGGGCGGTCCATGTGGACCCCGACCTCGCCCGAGAGCGCGCGCAGGCCGGCGCGCTGGAGCGGGCCCGGGAGGGAGTACGCCCGCCGGAGCAGGCTCCCCAGCCGTATCTCCCGGCCCAGCTCGTCGCGCCACGCCGTCTCGTAGTCGTCGAGCGTCGACGGGTCCCGGGGGTCGACCGTCCGCGCGGCGCAGTCCGCGGCGGTCATGCCGTAGACGATACCGCCGCCGGTGAACGGCTTCGTCATCGCCGCGGCGTCGCCGACGAGAAAGCCCCGGCTGCTCGTCGTCCGGTCCGGCGGCCCGACGGGGATCGTCCCCGAACACCGCCGCGTCACGTCGGCGCCGTAGGCGGCGACGATGTCGTCGAACCGCTCGCCGACGTCGGCACCCGGCGGCGCCGCCAGCCCGTACTCGGCGCCGGCCCCGCCGCGCGGGATGCGCCACGCGAAAAACCGCGGCGGCGTGAGGTGGACGTCGACGAAGTCGCCGTCGTCGGGGGCGTCGTCGAACCCGAGGACGCCGTGGAGCAGTTCGTCCGGGTCGGGCAACGAGAGCGCCCGCCGTACCCGCGACGTCGGGCCGTCACAGCCGGCGACGAGCCGCGACTCGACCCGCTCCTCCCCGTCGGGTGTCGAGACGGTCAGCCGCACCCGGTCGTCGCCCTCGTCGACGTCGGTGACCGTGTGGCGCTCGCGCACGTCGGCGCCGGCGTCGCGCGCCAGGTCCGCGAGCCGCCGGTCCAGCGCCACCCGGTCGACCACGTTCGAGATGGGTTCGTCGCGGTAGAACCGCTCTGCCGTCGTCTCCGGGCCGCCGGCGTGGAAGCGCGCTCCCAGGACCTCGTTCTGCCGCAGGGCCGCGGGAGCGTCGTCGTCGAGGAACGCCCAGAGGTCCGTGCTGACGTGGCCGGAGCACGCGAGCGGGCGGCCCACCGCTCCGCGTTCGAGGGCCAGCACCTCGTGGCCGCGCTCGGCGAACCGTCTGGCCGTCCGCGCGCCGGCCGGGCCGACGCCGACGACGACGAGGTCGTACACGGTCGGTCGTCGGAGGCGGTCCGGCAAGTACCTTGTCCGATCGGCTGCCGGTCAGATGACGTAGGCGATCGGCCAGACGACCATCGAGAGGACGAACAGGATCACGAGGAGCCGCGTTATCCGGTCGCTCATCGTCTCCAATCTGTCCCCCGTGCTCCTGAGCCTTGCGGCGGGCCGGCGGCGACGAGGGCCGCTCGCGTCCTAGCTCGCCTGCGCCGCGCGCGGGAGCAGCCGCGAGAGCGCTACGAGCGACCCCAGGGCGGCGAGTGCACCGAGCGCGAGCGTCGGGAACGCGACGGCGTAGCCCGCGCGGTCGAGCGCCAGCCCGAAGACGACGGGCGAGACGACGGTCGTGGAGAAGCCGACGAGCGACTGGAGCGACAGCGCGGTGCCCATCCGGCTGTCGGCGACGAGCTCTGTCACCGCCGTCGACGTCGGCGCGCTGTCGGCAGTGAGCGCCACTCCGTAGACGGCGACGAGCGCCAAGAGCGCGGGGAGGGGAAGCGAGCCGAGCGAGCCGAGCGCCGCGCTCACGAGGCCGCTGACGAGGAGCGCGCCGCCGACGACCGTCGGTCGTCCGAACCGGTCCGACAGCGTGCCGCCGAGGAGGTTGCCCGCACCCCCGAGGGCGAGGACGACGCCGGCGACGACCCCCGCGTCCGCCGCACCGACGGCCGACTCCGTCGTGAGGAAGGCGACGAACCAGTTGCGCATCCCGAACAGCTCCCAGTTGTGGAAGGCGTACACCCCGACCGCGGCGAGGTACGCCCGGTTGCGGAGCACCGAGAGGTCGAGTCCGGGAGACCCGGCACCGCCGGCTGCCGGGCCGTCGCGCGCCGGCGGGTCTCTGCCGAGGCCGAGGACGAGAGCCGGCACGAACAGCGCGCCGACGCTCGTCGCCGCCACCGCCGCCCGCCAGCCCACCGTCGTCGCGGCCCGCGAGGCGAGGAGAAATGAGAGTCCGGCGGCAGCCGAGTACGTCCCGACGTAGACACCCATCGCCCGCCCGCGGGCCGACTCGGGATACCAGCCCGCGACGAAGCGCATCCCCGGGACGTAGACGCCGGCGGTGCCGACGCCCGCGGCGGTGCGAAAGAGCGTGCCGGCGAGGAAGCCGTCGGCGACGAGCGCAAAGCCCAGGCTCGCCGCGCCCGCCGCGAACGCGCCGCCGGCGATCACCAGCCGCTCGGAGCGCCGGTCGGCCAGCGCGCCCGCGGGGACGACGGCGAGCAGGTAGCCCGCCTGGAACGCGCCGAAGACGACTCCCGCACGCGTCCCCGACAGCCCCCAGTCCTCGACGACGAGCGGCAGGACCGCGGAGTAGTTGAACCAGATCAGCACCGAGAGCAGGAGCGAGACGCCCGCGACGGCGAGCATCCGGACCCGCGGCGATCCGTCGGACACGTCCCGTCGTCACGTCGTCCGGCGATGAACGTTCGGGTCCCGGCGCTCAGTCGTCGCCCGCCTCCGGCGCCGGCGCACTGCGGTCGGCCCGCGGCCCCTCGCGGTCGACCGCCGGCAGCAGGTCACGGAGGTACCGACCGGTGTGTGAGCCCTCCGTCGCGGCCACCGCCTCGGGCGTGCCACGGGCGACCACCTGGCCGCCGCCCCCGCCGCCCTCCGGGCCGAGGTCGACGACGTGGTCCGCGTTCTTCACGAGGTCGAGTTCGTGTTCGATCACCACCACCGTGTTGCCGGCGTCGACGAGCCGGTGGAGCACCTCGATCAGCTTGCGCTCGTCCTCCGGGTGGAGGCCGGTCGTCGGCTCGTCCAGCAGGTAGAGCGTCTCGCCGCTGTCGCGCTTGCCGAGCTCCTCGGCCAGCTTGATCCGCTGGGCCTCGCCGCCAGACAGCGTCGTCGAGGGCTGGCCCAGCCGCATGTAGCCCAGCCCGACGTCCTCCAGCAGCCCGAGGCGCCGGCCGAGCCGCGAGTCTGCCTCGAAGAACTCGCGGGCCTCGGAGACGCTCATCTCGAGGACGTCAGCGATCGTCTCGCCGTTGAACGTCACGTCGAGCGTCTCGGCGTTGTAGCGCGCGCCGCCACACTCCTCGCAGGGGACGTGGACGTCCGAGAGGAAGTTCATATCGATCGTGACGGTGCCCTGCCCGCCGCAGGCCTCACACCGCCCGCCCTTGACGTTGAACGAGAACCGGCCCTTCTCGTAGCCGCGGCGCTTCGACAGCTTCGTCTGGGCGAACTTCTTGCGCACGTAGTCGAAGACGCCGGTGTACGTCGCGGGGTTCGACCGCGGCGTCCGGCCGATCGGCGACTGGTCGATCAGCCGCACCGTCTCTATCGCGTCGACGCCCTCGATCGCGTCGTGCTCGCCCGGGTCGACAGAGGTGTTGTCGTTCATCTGTCGGGCCAGCCCCTTGTACAGCACGTCGTGCATCAGCGTCGACTTGCCCGACCCCGAGACGCCGGTGATCGCGACGAACTGTCCGAGCGGGATCGAGACGTCGAGGTCGTCGAGGTTGTGCTGGCGCGCGCCGCGGACGACGAGGTCGTCGTCGGCAGAACGGCGCTCGTCCGGCACCGGAATCTCGCGCCGCCCGGCGAGGTAGTCGCCCGTGATCGACTCCTCGGCGGCCGTCACCTCGTCGACGGCGCCCTGCGCGACGACCCGCCCGCCCTCCTTGCCCGGACCGGGGCCCATGTCGACGATGTGGTCCGCGCGGCGCATCGTCTCCTCGTCGTGTTCGACGACCAGGAGGGTGTTGCCGAGGTCGCGGAGGCCCTCCAGCGTGTCGAGCAGCCGGTCGTTGTCCCGGCGGTGGAGGCCGATCGACGGCTCGTCGAGGACGTACAGCACCCCGACGAGCCCGGAGCCCACCTGCGTCGCGAGTCGGATGCGCTGGGACTCGCCGCCCGACAGCGTCGACGCCTCGCGGTCGAGTGTCAGGTACTCCAGCCCGACCTCCGTCATGAACCCCAGGCGTGCGCGGATCTCCTTCAGGATCTCCGCGGCGATCGTTCGGTCCCGGTCGCTCAGGGTCGCCTCCATCCCCTCGAAGTGGTCGTGGGCGTCGCCGATACTCATCCGGCCCACCTCGGTGATCGGCGTGTCGTCGACGAGCACGGACCGCGACTGTGGCCGCAGGCGCGTCCCGTCACAGGCCGGACAGGTCGTGACGGCCATGTAGTTCTCGATGTGGTCGCGGGTCGACTCCGACTCCGTCTCGACGTGTCGTCGCTCCAGGTTCGGAATCACGCCCTCGAACCGCTTCTCCTTCCGGCGGACGCCGTTTTTCGTCTGCCGCTCGAAGATCACCTGCTCGTCGGTGCCCCAGAGGAACGCGTCCCGGACGCGGTCGGACAGGTCCTCGAGCGGCGTGTCGAGCGAGACGCCGAAGTGGGCGGCAACCGCGTCGAGACGGGTGCGGTAGTACGACCGCGAGTACGACCACGGCTCGAAGACGTCGCGCAGCGGCTTCGACGGGTCCTGGACGACGAGGTCCGGGTCGACCTCCTTCGTCGAGCCGAGTCCCTCGCACTCCGGGCAGGCGCCGTGGGGCGAGTTGAACGAGAACGACCGCGTCTCGAGCTCGGAGAAGTCGTTGCCACAGTGGGTGCAGGCGAGGTCCTCCGACAGCTCCACGACGAGCCGCTCGTCGTCGTCGCCGGCGAGGTCGCCGGTCGAGCGCGCGCGGCTCCCGAGGCCGAGGTCGGCGTCGGCGGGCGGGTCGGGGACGACGAGCTTGACGACGCCGTCGGCCTCCGCGAGCGCCGTCTCCAGCGAGTCGACGACCCGCGAGCGGGCGTCGGGGGCGACGACGACGCGGTCGACGACCACGTCGACGGTGTGGTCGTAGTTCTCGTCGAGGTCCGGGGTCTCGGCGCCGAGGTCGACCGGCTCGCCGTCGACCTC
Source organism: Haloferacaceae archaeon (assembly GCA_028274865.1). Classification (GTDB taxonomy): domain Archaea; phylum Halobacteriota; class Halobacteria; order Halobacteriales; family Haloferacaceae; genus A07HB70. The sequence continues at coordinate 25,662 of JAQCMY010000249.1, forward strand.
GACCCGGGCGTAGCCCCGCGAACGCAGGTCGGCGAACAGGTCGGCGAACGCGCCCTTCTGGTCGCGCACGACCGGCGCACAGATCTTCAGACGTGTCCCCTCCGGAAGCGACAGCACCCGGTCGACCATCTGCGAGGCGCTCTGTTCGCCGACCTCGCGCCCGCAGTCCGGGCAGTGGGGCGTGCCGACACGGGCGTACAGCAGCCGGAGGTAGTCGTGGAGCTCGGTGACGGTGCCGACGGTCGAACGGGGGTTGTTCGCGGCGTTCTTCTGGTCGATAGAGATCGCGGGCGACAGCCCCTCGACCGACTCGACCTGCGGCTTGTCCATCTGCCCGAGGAAGTTGCGGGCGTAGGCCGACAGCGACTCGATGTAGCGGCGCTGGCCCTCCGCGTACACCGTCTGGAAGGCGAACGACGACTTGCCGGAGCCGGAGAGGCCGGTGACGACCGTCAGCTCCTCGCGCGGGATCGAGACGTCGAGGTCGTCGAGGTTGTTCTCCGCCGCGCCCCGGACCTCGATCGTGTCTCGTGCCATCGTGTGTGGCTGGACGTCGGCGGTAGAGAACCTGTCGGTCCGGGTAGGCCGAGGCCGAGGCCGGCCGTCAGTGTCGCGACGAGAGCTTCTCGCGGGCGACGGCGAACCCGGTCGGGACGACGACGATCTGGTCGTCGCCCTTCTGGACGATGTCGCCGTCGACCTCGCGGGCGACCTGCCGGAGGTCGTCGAGGACGTGTTCGACCGTCGAGTCGCTCGGGTTCAGCCGGGTGATGTCCGCGACGACGAGGTCGCCGTCGTAGACGGCGTCTTTGATCGGGATCACGTCCTGCTGGTCCGAGATCTCCGCGATGTGGATCTGGGTCCCGGCGTTGCCGCGGGCGGTCTCGAAGTCGTCGAGGTCGAGGTCGACGTAGTCGTCGACGCTTCGCTGCCCGCCCGAGCCGAGGATCTTGCTCATGATACCCATAGTCTGGTTCTGGTCGTACCAGCACGGGGCGAGGGGGTAAATCTTGCGCGGCGTCAGACGGAGAAGTCGTACAGGTCGTCGCCGACGTGGTGGACCGACTCGACGACTCGCCCGGCGTCGCCGGACATCGACGCGCCGCCGACGAGTGCACGGCCGACGGCCAGCACCTTGCCGTGTGTCTCCTCGGCGACGAGGACGAGGTCGCCCTCGGCGATCGCCCCGTCCGCGTCGACGACCCCGGGGCGCATCACGTCGGCACCGTCGCTCACGAACGATATCGCGCCGGCGTCGACGGTCACCAGCCGTCGGTCCGGGTCGTGGCGGTTCGCTCCGCGGACGGTCGGGAACGGCTCGTCGTCGACGTAGACGACGTCCGGGTCGCCGTCGACGAGGACGAGGTCGAACGAAGACCCCTCGACCTCGACCCGCTCGTACGTCTCGCCGTCGAGGCCGACACCGACCCGGTCGGCGAGGCGGTCGACCATCGCCCGAACCTCGTCGCTCCGGAGGTGGTGGCGGGACTTGACGCGCATACCGTCCGGTCCGGGGCCGGCGGCTAAAGCCCCGCGGTCGCCGTCTGCCCCGCGTCCGACGGACAGGCAAACGCTAAGTCCCCGCCGTTCAGAGAGGGCGTTCATGTGGGGCTCCCGCGACCGCGACCGGCAGACGGTCGACTGTATCGCCTGTGACCTGTCGGTCCCACGCACCGAGGCGCGGGAGTACGACAAGGAGGGCGACCGCTGGGAGCGACACGGCAAGGAGTTCGAACACCTCTGTAAGGACTGCTACCGCGATCTCTGTCACCAGCCCCGTCCCGGGCTGGAGGACCTGCTGACCGACGTCGAGCGGCGAACCGACCGCTCGGAGTTTCTCGCGGCGTACGTCGCCGCCGTCGACGGCGACACCGACCGTGCGGAGTCGGGGGCCGGCGAGCGCGGCTCCGAGTAGGCCGCGCCCCGACACGACTAACCGCGTTGCCCGTCACGTCCGTGTATGTCGAACGACGCCGACGGGCAGTCTCAGGCGCAGGCCGGCACTGCCGAGGGCCAGGGGCCGGTCGAGATCACCGCCGAGCAGGCCCGCACACTGGCCGAGAAGCGCGAGGAGCTGTTCGCCGAGTTCGAACTACACGACGAGTTCCCGGAGGAGGTGCGCCGCGAGGCCCGCGAGCGCACCGAGGACGTCGGCGCCGAGATCGCCGCCGAGGTCGACGACCGGGTCGACCACCGCGACCTGGCCGCGTGGACGACCGACCCCGCCGACGCACAGGACTTCGACGACGCGGTCAGCGTCGCGCGGACCGACGAGGGCTACCGGCTCTGGGTCCACATCGCCGACGTCTCGCACTACGTCCACCCGGGCTCCGCGATGTGGGACGAGGCCGTCGAGCGCGGGACGACAGTCTATCTCCCGGCGTACACCGTCCACATGCTCCCGCCCGTCCTGGCGGAGACGATCTGTTCGCTCGTCCCCGACGAGGACCGCCTCGCACACACCGTCGAGATGCACCTCGACGAGGAGACGCTCTCGTTCGAGGAGGTGGACATCTACAAGTCCGTCGTCCGCTCCGACGAGCGGCTCACCTACGCCGAGTGCGAGTCCCGCATCGACGACCCCGAGGCGCCGCTCGGCGAGGCGGTCACCCTCGCGTTCGAGCTCGCAGACCGCCTCCACGAGCAGCGAAAGGAGGACGGCTCGCTGGTGCTCAACCCGCGGCGCGACCGCGCACACACGATCGTCGAGGAGTGTATGCTGAAGGCCAACAAGGCGGTCACACACGAGCTGATGTGGGGACGCGGCGTCGAGGCGATGTACCGCGTCCACCCGCAGCCCACGCCGGACGAGTGGGACGAGGCGCTGCGCGAGATTCAGGAGCTCGACGGGGTATCGATCCCGGGGGGCTGGGACGACCCCCGGAAGGCCGTCAACGCGGTGCTAGAGGAGGCGCCGGACCGCCAGCTCAACCGGATCCAGCGCGCCGTCCTGAAGGTGATGCCCCGTGCGAAGTACATGAGCGACCCCTTCGGCGGTCACCACGCGCTCAACTTCGACATCTACGGCCACTTCACCTCGCCGATCCGGCGGCTCTCGGACCTGGTGAACCACTGGATCGTCCACGAGAACGACGTCCCGGTCGACCTCGCCGACCTCTGTGACCACGCCTCCGAGCGGGGCCGCGACGCCGAGACGTTCGAGCGGCTGTACAAACAGGCGATGGAGGAGATGCACCTCGACCCGAACGCGATCAACAACCGCGGGGTCGTCACCGTCGACGAAGCGGGCGAGGTCGTCGACGACGGCGGGTTGCCGCCCGAGGACGGGTAGACGACGCGTCGCCTACGCCTTCGCCCGGTGTGCGCCCGCCGGCAGTCGTCGACGGGACCGGGACACGAACGACGGAACAGACGACGTGGCCGCGGACGTCGCCGGGCGACAGAGCGACCCGGGGGGTTGGCTCGGCCGCCGGGACGGGTGGTCAGTCCCGTCGCCACGCCACCACGGCGAGCAGGCTCGCTGCGGCTGCCGCGACGGCCACGACGCCGAGTCCCCGGGACCCGTCGCGCCGGCTGTCGGACGCCGCGGTGTCGGCTGCGGCTGCGGTCGGCGCCACGACCGGAGACCACGGGACCGCTCCGGGCGGTCACCGGCGCCGACACCACGCGGCGTGAACGGACGACGCGGTCGCAGCGAGGCGAACACGTCTTGCGATTACCGAACGCGCGCCGGAGGAATGGACTCGCTGGGATTCGAACCCAGGGCCTCTTCCTTGCGAAGGAAGCGATCTACCGCTGATCTACGAGCCCGCATCTGCGAGGAGTCGGGCGCGTCACTTTACCGTTCCGTTCCGGGCCCGCCGGTCGCCAGGACCCGGTTCCGGCCCGCGGCCAGGCCGAGCGCCGCGCCGGCGGCGTGTGCGACCAGCGCGCCGCCCGGGCCGCCGAGGAGGAGTGCGAGGCCGACGGCGACAGCCGCCACCACGACGACGAGCGCGCGCGGCGACACGTCGACCCGGGC
>JAQCMY010000116.1 GCA_028274865.1 Haloferacaceae archaeon
CAGCGCGGACACGGCTATCATGTAGAACTGCGCTTCTTTGTACACGATCGCCCGATTCACGTCTAAGTGCTCGCTGGTCGCGATTCCAGCGAGCGCCGGGATCACCAAGATATTGAAAATAGCCGATCCGACAATAGCCCCGACACCCATGCCAAACGACCCGGTGAGCGCAGTGATCACGACGCTCGCAAGCTCTGGGAAGCTCGACCCGATCGCAACGACGATCGACCCTTGAACCACGGCAGGCAGGCCGTAGTGTGTCGAAAGGCGTTCTGCGGAGCGTTCGAGCCACACGCTCCCGACCCAAATCAGCACCGTAGCGACGACGATGACGAGTGTGTGTACGAGCGTCGTGTCTGGCAGGACCCCGCTCAGGACCATCCCGACCGTCCTGTGGGACCGACCGCCCCCGCAAACGCCGTCACGACGCTCGCCGGCCCTGGCACGGTCGACTCGCACCACTGCCCGCAGGCTGTCGTGCGCCGAACGGCGTGCTGTGGACGCCTCGTGCAGTCCGCTCCCGGCCCAGACGACCGCCGTGGCGACGGCAGCGTGGCGCCCGACAGGATCATACGACCCGACACTCGGTGCCGGCAGTCATAAGAGCCCTTGTGGGCACCCGCCTCTCCCTTCTGGTGCCAGAGACGGACCGACCCGGGCGTGTGCCCCCCGGCGCAGACGGTCGCACGGGCACTTGGCTCCTCCCGCCGGGTCCGTGACGACTTCCCGTCTCCGTCACGAACCCGCCGTCGATGGATGGCGCCGACCGATTCATGTTCTACGCCGTACTCACCACGCTGTCTCTGATACTGGTCGGACTCGCCGTCGCGCTCCTCGGCGGGTGAGCGGCTCTCGCCGGAGAGAGAGAGAGAGAGACAGCCGCCGTCCGCCGCCGACCTTGACCGGATTTAACCGTCGCAGTCGCACGGCTGAGTCTGTCGCCGTGGTTATACCGTGTGTCTGGAGAGCGTAATCGGTGAACTACCACACGCTCGTTCAGGTCGCGACGGCGTTGATACTGCTCGCCCTCGCAGTTGTCGGCGCCGGGGTGGTCCTCCTGGCGGGCTGAGCGACGCCGGCGTCGACGACGTCGGCGCCGGGCTGCCGGCTCCGGTCGCCCCGTCGACGGCTCGTACGTGGCCTGACCGCCCGGCGGTCGGGAACCTCCGGCAGACGGTCGACTGTCGGGTCCGGGCGACGCCGGGGTCGGTCAAGCGCTGACTGTACCCTTCGCCGAACTGACACCCCCCGGGGTACTCCCTCGAGTCGCATGTCGCTCTCAGTCACGACGGCTGTCAGAACCGGCGCGGCTCGGCTCCTGTCACGGACCGGGGCGCTCCTGATAGCCGTCTACGCGACCCTACTGGCGGTGTATCAGCTATCGATAAACGGCCTGATCGCCGGGCTGCTCCCGGCTGGCGGGAGTGGCCCCGCCTCGGTCGCGACGTACCCGGCGCCGGTAGCCGTCTACGGACTCGCGGTGCTCGCGTGCTTCGTCGCCCTCTCGGCTGTCACCGTGGTCGCCGTGCGGACGTTCGTCGCCGGGCGGACCGACACGGTCCCGCGCGAGTTCTACACCCGACGACTCGCGTGGGCGACTGCCAACCTCCTCGTCGGCGGCGTCGTCTACGGACTCCTGGTGCTGCTCGGGCTGGTGCTGCTCGTGGTTCCCGGAATCGTCGCGTACGTCGGCCTGATATTCTACACGATGTCCGTCGCCACGGAGGACGAGAACCTCGTCACGGCCCTCCGGCAGAGCTGGCGGCTCGTCCGCGCCGAGTTCCTGCCGGTGCTCCTGCTGGTTCTCGCCCTCGTCGTCGGGGCCGGTGTCGGCGGCGGCGTCCTCGGCATCGCCGTCGGCGGCGTGGCGACAGTCGCCGGCGTCGCCGGCTGGGCCGGCGTCGTCTCCGCCGCGGTGAACACGCCGCTCACGCTGTTCGTGCTCGCGGTCCTCTCGGCGGCGTTCGCACAGCTCCGCGAGGGAGACGAGGGCGACCTCGGCGGCGCGACCCGGTCCGACGAGGGACTCGCCGACGGGTCGCCGGCCTCGCGCTGAGGACGGTCCGTCGCGTCCGCTCCCGGCGGCGCCCGCCTGACGACCGGCACGCCCGGTCAGTCGACGCCGGCGAGCGGCGCCGCCGCTGTCCCGGGGCCGCGACGACGCGAGCCGACGTCTCGGGAGACGAGCGGCGGCGCGAGCCGCGACTGTGCGGGTCGTGTGCCGACAGAGACAGACGCCCTGACCGCGCTCAGAGTCCGCGAGACGCGCTCACGGCGCCGTTGCCGACCTCCACCAGCGCGGTCTGGTCGGGCCGGTCGCCGAGCGCCCCGTCGACGGTGTCACTCGCGCCGCTCGCGAGGCGTGCGGTGACCCGCGTGGCCCCGCGCGGCGCGACGCCGGCCGGACACCGGATCTCGCCGGGCCCGAGCCGGTAGGTCTCGGCCGTCGTCCCGCCCGTCTCGGCGGCCGTCAGCTCGACGGTCACGCGGTACGCACGGCTGTGGTCGTAGTTCCGGAGGACGAGTTCGCTACACCGGGCGTCCGGGCGGCTCGAGAGCCGGTCCGACGCCTCGGTCGTCGCGCTGCGCACGGCTCACCGCCCCCCGCCGACGTCGGTGTCGACGACGAGCGTCCCGAGGACGAGCGTCCCGAGGACGGCGAGGACAGCCGCCGGGACAGCCGCGCCGGCGGCGAACGTCCCTCCGGCGGCGCCGAGGACGCCACACCCGAGCGCCACGGGATAGGTCGCGCCGGGCGTGTCCGTGGCGTCGCCTCCCGCCTGCTCGCCGCGGTGATTACTGACGCCCACGGTCACCCACCCCCACCCGCGACGCCGCTGCCGATCGCCGCGCCGCAGCCGGTACACGCGACCACGTAGAACCGCTTCGACGACCGAAAGA
>JAQCMY010000120.1 GCA_028274865.1 Haloferacaceae archaeon
GCGGCGTTCGCGGTGATGCCGACGGTCATCCCGGCGTCGCCGACGAGCACTGCGAGCCAGATCGGGACGAGGCCGAACGGGACGCCGACGACGAGTGCCGCCTTGACCAGCAGGCTGGCGGCGACGTTCTGCCGGATCACCCCGACCGCGCGGCGCGAGAGGTCGAACAGGTACGGGAGCCGCGAGACGTCGTCGGCCATCAGGGCGACGTCCGCCGTCTCGAGGGCGGCGTCGCTGCCCGCGGCGCCCATCGCGACGCCGACGGTCGCGGCGGCGAGCGCCGGCGCGTCGTTGACGCCGTCGCCGACCATCGCGACGCCGCCGTGGTCGGTGACCAGCTCCTCTACCGCGGCGACCTTCTCTGCCGGCATGAGCCCCGCCCGGTGGTCGTCGACGCCGACCTCGTCGGCGACGGCACGGGCCGTCCGCTCGTTGTCGCCGGTGAGCATCACCGTCTCGACGCCCCGCTCGTGCAGGCGCTCGACCGTCTGCCTCGCCTCCGGGCGCACCTCGTCGGCGAGGGCGACGACACCTTCGACCTCCCCGTCGTCTGGCCGACCGACCAGCACGACGGTCTTGCCCTCGGACTGGAGGCGCGGCACCACGCCGTCGAGGAGGTCCAGACAGTCGGCGTGCTCACAGAGCCGGCGGGCCGTCTCCGACCCGTCGCCGGTCGCGTGGACGTGCGAGAGGTCGAACCCGAGGTCCGCGAACAGGGCGGGCTCGCCCGCGACGTGTGGGGTGCCGTCGAGGGCGGCGCGCACGCCCCGGCCGGTGATGCTCTCGAAGTCGTCGACAGCCGGTCCGCCGCCGCCGCCGGCCTCGGCGACGATCGCCTCGCCGATCGGGTGTTCGCTCCGGCGCTCGACGCCGCGGGCACACCGCAGGACGTCCGCCTCGGTGTTGCCGTTCAGCGCCACGACGTCGGTCACCGTCAGTTCGCCACGGGTGAGCGTCCCCGTCTTGTCGAACGCGACGACGTCGACGGCGCCAGCGGCCTCCAGGGCATCGCCGCCCTTCACGAGCACGCCCGACCGCGCCGCGCTGGTGACGCCCGAGACGACGGAGACGGGCGTGGCGATGACGAACGCGCAGGGGCAGGCGAGGACCAGAAGCGTCAGGCCGTACACCACCGCCGTCGCCGTCGTCACGCCGAGGACGGCGGGGCTGGCGAGTGTCACGACGACGGCGAGGCCGACGACCGCGGGGGTGTACCGGGCGGCGAACCGCTCGACGAACTGCTCGCGGTCCGCGCGGGCGGCGCTCGCGTCCTCGACGAGTTCGACGACGCGCGCGAGCGTCGACTCCGACGCCGGGGCGGTCGCCCGCACCTCGAGGTAGCCCTCCTCGACGACGGTGCCGGCGTACACCTCGTCGCCGACGGCGACGTCGACGGGGACGCTCTCGCCCGTCACGGCGGACTGGTCGACGGCGCTCGACCCCTCCACGACCTCGCCGTCGGTCGGGACGCGCTCGCCCGGCCTGACGACCACGCGGTCGCCGACGGCGACGTCGTCGGCGGGGACGACCCGCTCTGTCCCGTCGCGCACCACCGTCGCCTCCTCGGGCGCGAGCTCCATCAGCTCCTCCAGCGACGACCGCGCCCGGTCTACGGACGCCCGCTCCAGCAGCTCGGCGACGCTGAACAGCGCCGCGAGCGTCGCGGCCTCGACGTACAGCGACCGGCCGAAGGCGACGCTCGCGGCCAGCGCACCGACGATGGCCGCCGACATCAGGAAGTCCATGTCGAGACTGCGCGCCCGGAGCGACCGAACGCCGTTCGCGAGGATCGCCCGCCCGCCGACGGCGACGCTCCCGAGGAACAGCACGTCGGCGGCGGACAGGTCGACGACCCCCGCCGCCAGCACCCGCGTGTCCGCCCCCGGCACGACCGCGACGGCGAGGCCGCCGAGCAGGAGCAGTCCCGCGACGAGCGTCTCCGCCGCGCGCCTGCTCCGCCAGGCGCTCTCCGCCTCCGTGTCGTCGGACACCACCTCGTAGCCTGCCGCCTCGACGGCTGCGACGACCCGCTCCTCGCCCGTCGCCTCGGGGTCGTAGGTCACCTGGACCCGACCGGTAGCCGAGTCGGTGCGGTGGGTGACGACGCCCTCCGCGTCGCCCAGCGCCGCCTCGACCTTCGACGCACAGGAGGCACAGTCCATCGACGGCACCGAGAGCCGGACCGCCGTCCCGGGCGCGTCCCGGTGCCCGTCGTCCGCCTCGCCGCGTGACCCCTCTGCTGTCATCGAGTCGGGGTACGGCTCCCGCGGTTATTAACGTAGCTGATACGTAGGGGGCAGATATTGTGTCGTATTAATAATATGCTCGGGCTCAGTTACTAGCCGGCGCTACGCCTCGACCGGCGCCTCGACGGCGGTCACGTCCAGCAGCGCCTCGGCTGCCTCGTCGTCGTAGACGAGCACCTCTCCGGCGACGACGAGGCCGGTGCCGGGCGTCGGTCCGACGACGACGGGGTCGCCGACCGTCATCGACGAGCGCGCGCCGGAGAAGCGGACGAGCGCGCGACAGGCCGACGGGTGGCGGACACTCCGGAACGAGATCTCGTCGACGGTGACGTCGAGACGGTCGAACTCGTGGGCGAGCGTGAGCGCCTCGCCGCCGCTCGGCTCCGTCCCGCCGAGGGCCGTCTCCGCCGCGTCGGTCGGTTCGTAGCCGCCGTGCGGGCCGGTGAACCCCTCGACGAGGTCGAGCGTCCCGAGCACCTGCATGTGGTTGTGGATCGTCCCCGGGTGTCTGTCGAGTTCGTCCGCGATCTCCTCGGCGGTCACCGGCGCGTCCGTCCTCCGGTGGCCGTCGGTCAGCGTGGCGAGTATCTCGCGCTGACGCGCTGTCAGGTCCATCGAACGTACACCCGGTTCGGCGGCGCGGGCATACGTGTTCTGGTCCCCCACACCGGAGGCCTCAACCCCGTCCAGTTCCATAGTCGAACGTGGCGACCGACACCTACCGGTGCCTGCACTGTCAGGATCACACCGTCGCGCGCGCGTTCGACGTCTCTCACATCTCCACGACCTGCCCCGTCTGCGAGTCGTTCGAGCGGCTGGTCAACGAGCGCGTCGTCGAGCAGTTTCGGGCGCTGGAGGACTCGTCTCCCGAGAGCCTCGACTGGGACCGCCTCGACCGGACCGAGAAGCTGTTCGTCGCCGAGCGCGTCGCGCGCCGAGGCCGCGACGCGAGCGAGTTCACCGTCGCGGGCGTGAGCGACGACACCGCCGCGGCGGCAGGCGACGCGAGCGGCGAGCGGCGCGAGCCGACCGAGGCGTCCGGCGACGAGTCCGCCGAAGACACCGGCGACGAGCAGACGGTCGACTGACCCGGTCCGCGACTGTCTTTGGCCGTGACCCCGTAGGGCGGCGTGTGACCGACCAGACGATCACGGTGTACTCGGACTACGTCTGTCCGTTCTGCTACCTCGGTCGGGTGTCGCTCGACCGGTACCAGTCGACGCGTGACGACCCGTTGCGGATCGACTGGCACCCGTTCGACCTCCGCGCACAGAAGCGCCGGCCCGACGGGAGCCTCGACCACTCGGTCGACGACGGGAAAGACGAGCACTACTTCGAACAGGCGCGCCAGAACGTCCGCCGTCTCGCCGACGACTACGACGTCGAGATGGCCGTCGAGATAGCGAGTGACGTCGACTCGCTGCCCGCACAGCTCGTCTCCGCCTTCCTGCGCGACGACGGGAACTACGAGACGTGGCTGGCCTTCGACGAGGCCGTCTTCGACGCGCTCTGGACAGCGGGCCGGGACATCGGCGACACGGCCCTGCTCGTCGAACTCGCGGCGGACGCCGGCGCCGACACGGCGGCGGTTCGGGCGGCGCTGGACGACGAGCCGCTCCGCGAGGAGCTCCGGACGGCGTTCGACGCCGCCCGGCAGGCGGGCGTCACGGGCGTCCCGACGTTCGTCGCCGACGGCCACGCGGCCCGCGGAGCGGTGCCGCCCGAACACCTCGAGCGGCTCGTCGCGGGGTAGC
>JAQCMY010000263.1 GCA_028274865.1 Haloferacaceae archaeon
CGGCCTGCGGCGTCTCGACAGAGAAGCCGCTGTGGGTCCGTGAACACTCCTGTCCTGCCTGCGGGTTTGAGGCGGACAGGGACGCGAACGCGGCGTGGAACATCCTTTCTCGCGGTCTACAAGATGTAGGAGTGGGACACTCCGAATCAACGCCTGTGGAGACTGCGCTCCCTGTGGATACGCCTGTATCTGCAAAGCGCGTCGTGGAAGTAGGAAGCCCTACCCTCAAAGAGCGAACGGCGTCAGCCGTGAGCGAGTAGGGTAGGGTAGTTCACCGGGCCGTCAGCGCGTCCCGGTCGACGGCGTACAGCGTCACCGTCTCCGTCTCGACGACGGGTTCGACGCCGTCGATTCGGTCGAACGAGACGTCACCGTAGCGCGCCCGCTCTGCCTCCCCGACCCAGACGTAGTCGACGCCGTACTCGCGCACGAGCGCGACCCGGCGCTCCGGACTCGCGCGGTACATCCCGTCCGCGGCCCGGACGCGGGTCACGTACGCCGCCCGCCCGCGGTAGCCGACCTCGTGTCTCCAGCCCGCGACCGTCGGCACGCCCGTCATACTCGCCGCCGGCGCCGAGGTCCAGCTGTACATCCCCGGCGGGGCTGGAGGCGAGCCACCCGGTGGGGGGAGAGCGGTCGCGGGCGCCGAGAGGAGCGTCGGCGTGCCGGGCACGCGGTCGAGGTACGCGATCGCCGGCGCGGCGCCGGGGTGGCGCTCCGAGACGAACGCCCGCGCGTCGAGCGTCGGGTCGGCCCGGCCCGTCTCGGCGTGCGCCGGGAGCGCCTGTGCGCCGTAGACCAGCGTCGAGCAGAGGAGGACGACGGCGAGGAGCGTCGCGAGCGTCCGGCGCGGCGGTCCCTCGAGCGTGACGACCCGTGCGCGCACGCCAGAGCCGTCGGCGGCGGTCCCGGAGGTGCCGGCCCCCGCCGTGCCCGTCGCGCCGCCGAGGCGCGCGAGCGCCAGTGGTCCGGCGACGCCGGCGCCGATGCCCCACAGCACCCACACCTGCGAGTACGTCTTGAACACCGTGTTCATCCGGAGCGGCCCGGCAAGTTCGACGAGGTAGACGAACTCGGTGAGGGTGACGAGACCGGCGCCGCCGACGAGGAGGACGGCCTCGAACCCCGCGCCGTCGAACCGGCGTGCGGCCCAGCCGAGCGCGACGAGCGGCGTCACGAGGGCGAGCACCGGCGCCGAGAGCGACAGGGCGACGGGCGCGAGGACGGCGACACCCGCGGCGAGCGGGAGCGTCCGTCCTCGCGTCTCGGCGACGAGCGCCGCCCACCCGGCGGCGAGAAAGACGCCGTGGACGGCCAGGAGGCCGCCGGCGCTCGACCGCTCGTCCGCCGCGAGGAGCGCCACGGAGCGGTTCGATGCGGCGTCCGCGGCGGCACCGAACAGGAACGGCGCGGCGAGGGCGCAGGCGACAGCGGCGGCGCCGACGGCGGGGAGCGCCGCGACGACCGGTCGGAGGAGTTCGCCGGCGGGACCGCGGGGGAGACGCTCGCGAACCGGCGCGGCGACGGCGGCGGGAAGCAGGTCGAGCGGGTCCGTCGGCGAGAGCGCGAGCGTGAGCCAGAGCAGACCGAACGGCGTCGGGAACGACCACGTGTTCACAACCGCGAGGACGCCCGCGACGGCGGGGACGGCGCCGAACGCGAGCAGGCGCCGGCGACGGACCTCGT
>JAQCMY010000266.1 GCA_028274865.1 Haloferacaceae archaeon
CTGAAGGAGATGGATATCGACCACCCGGCGGCGAACATGATCGTCGAGGTGTCCGAGACCCAGGAGGACGAGGTTGGCGACGGCACCACGACGGCAGTCGTCATCGCCGGCGAACTCCTCGACCAGGCAGAGGAGCTCATCGACCAGGATATCCACCCGACGACGCTCGCGCAGGGCTACCGCCAGGCCGCTGAGCGCGCGAAGGAGGTCCTCGAGGACACCGCTATCGACGTCTCCGCGGACGACCGCGAGACGCTCGTCAAGATCGCCGCCACGGCGATGACGGGCAAGGGCGCCGAGAGCGCGAAGGACCGTCTCGCAGAGCTGGTCGTCGACGCCGTCCTCTCCGTGCGTGACGACAGCGGAGTCGACACCGACAACGTCAGCGTCGAGAAGGTCGTCGGCGGCTCCATCGACAACTCCGATCTCGTCGAGGGCGTCATCGTCGACAAGGAGCGCGTCAACGAGGAGATGCCCTACGCCGTCGAGGACGCCAACGTGGCGCTGCTCGACGCCGCGCTGGAGGTAAAGGAGACCGAGATCGACGCCGAGGTAAACGTCACCGACCCGTCCCAGCTCGAGCAGTTCATCGAGCAGGAGGAGGCCCAGCTGAAGTCGATGGTCGACTCGCTGGTCGACGCCGGGACCGACGTCGTCTTCGTCGGTAAGGGCATCGACGACATGGCCCAGCACTACCTCGCGCAGGAGGGCATCATCGCCGTCCGGCGCGCGAAGGACTCCGACCTCTCGGCGCTGGCCCGCTCGACGGGCGCGAACGTCGTCTCGAACGTCGAGGACATCACCGCCGACCACGTCGGCTTCGCCGGCTCTGTCGCCCAGAAGGATATCGGCGGCGACGAGCGCATCTTCGTCGAGGAGGTCGAGGACGCAAAGTCCGTCACGCTCGTCCTTCGCGGCGGCACCGAGCACGTCGTCGACGAGGTCGCCCGCGCCGTCGAGGACTCCCTCGGCGTCGTGCGCGTCACGCTGGACGACGGGCAGGTCCTGCCCGGCGGCGGCGCGCCCGAGACCGAACTCGCGCTCGAACTGCGCGACTTCGCCGACTCCGTCGGCGGCCGCGAACAGCTCGCGGTCGAGGCGTTCGCCGAGGCGCTGGACGTCATCCCGCGGACGCTCGCCGAGAACGCCGGCCTCGACCCGATCGACTCGCTCGTCGACCTGCGCGCCCGTCACGACGGCGGCGAGTTCGGCGCCGGTCTCGACGCGTACACCGGCGAAGCGATCGACATGGAGACCGAGGGTGTCGTCGAGCCGCTCCGCGTCAAGACGCAGGCAATCGAGTCCGCCACCGAGGCGGCTGTCATGATCCTCCGCATCGACGACGTCATCGCAGCCGGCGATCTCAAGGGCGGCGGCGACGACGGCGGCGACGACGACATGGGCGGCGGCCCGCCCGGCGGCATGGGCGGCGGCATGGGCGGCGGCATGGGCGGCATGGGCGGCATGGGCGGCGCGATGTGAGCGTCCCCACGTAACGCCACACCCACCCACCGACCGCACGCACCGCCACTCGACCGACCGATTCTTTCGACCGCTACGCAGCCGACAGCACCAGCCCCGCGACGACGAGGACGGCGCCGACGGGCCCGACGACGAGCGCGACCCGCCGGGCCAGCCGGAGGGTCCGCGCTGCCGTGCGTGCCCACTCGTCGGCGGCGCGGCGGACGACGACGCCGCCCGTCGGCTCGACGGCCCCGTCTCGCTCCGCGAACGTCCCGACCAGCGTGGCCGGGCCGCCGGGGGTGAACGCCTCGACGACGACCCGGACCCGCTCGGTCCGCAGGAACCGGTCGTGGTAGGCGTCCGCGTCTTCGACTCCGAGCCGCCGGAGGCACGCCGCCGGGTCGCCGACCAGGTCCAGGTCCAGGTCCAGATCCTCGGGAGCGGCGGCAGCGGGCGAGGCGAACGACGGCTCGACCGCCCGCGACACCGGCAGCGCGACGCGGCTGTCCGCCGTCTCGACGACGAGCGACCCGGACGCCACCAGTCCGGAGACGAGCGGCGCCCACTCGGAGCCGGGGCGGCTGGTCCCGCCGCTCGGCGCGTGCTCGGCCGCGTAGAGGTAGCCCGCGCAGTCCCGCCCGCCGACCGGCTCCCGGACCGGGTCGCCGGCCGCGGCGACGGAGCCGGACGCGACGGTCCCCGCCGGCTTCAGTTCACGCCTCGACGTACACCGCGCCCGCCTCGACGACCACCTCGTAGGTCGGCTGGCGGTAGTTCGGGTCCGCGAGCGCCTCGCCCGTCCGCACGTCGAACTCCCAGCCGTGCCACGGACAGGCGACGACCCCGCCCTCGT
>JAQCMY010000273.1 GCA_028274865.1 Haloferacaceae archaeon
GCGAGGCGGTCGCCGCCGCGCGTGACCGGCTGGAGGACACGGCGTGACCGACCGGCTCCTGCGGGTGAACGCCTACACCACGCTCGACACCGCCGACGGCGAGGCGGTCGGCCACGGGTTCGAGGAGCGCGCCCTCGGCGTGCTGAACGTCACCGCCGACCGGAACGAGCCGGACGAGGTCCGTCTCGAGGTCGAACTCGACAACACGGCGCTGGACGACCTCCCGGCCCACGCCGACCGCGTCCACCTCACGCCGGAGGAGGCCCGGACGGTTGCGGCGGCGCTGGAGCGCCACGCGGCGCGGGTCGACGAGGCCGCCGAGGAGTAGCTCACCCGCCGCGAGCGAGGCGGTCGAACTCCTCGTCGGTGAGCGTCAGGTCGGCGGCGGCGACGTTCTCCGCGAGGTGAGCGACGGAGGCGGTGCCGGGAATCGGGAGGACGACGGGCGACCGGCGGAGCAGCCACGCCAGCGCGACCTGCTCGCGGGTCGCGTCGTGGGCCGCGGCGACGTCATCGAGCCCCGGGACGTCGAGGCTCCCGGCGCCGAGCGGGAACCACGGGAGAAAGCCGATCCCGTGCCGCTCGCAGGCGTCGAGAACGTCGTCGTCGGCGCGGGTCCCGACGTTGTAGCGGTTCTGGACGGTCGCGATCTCACAGACGTCGCGGGCGCGGTCGAGCTGTTCGACGGTGACGTTGCTGAGGCCGACGTGCCGGACCAGCCCCGCGTCCCGTAGCTCCGCGATCGCCTGTACCGACTCCTCGAGTGGTGTCTCCGAGCCCGGGCTGTGGAGCTGGTAGAGGTCGATCGTCTCGACGCCGAGGCGGTCGCGCGAGCAGAGGGCGGCGTTCCGCAGGTGGGCCGGGTCGGCTCGGGGGGTCCAGTCGCCGTCGCGGCTGCGCAGGAGGCCGCCTTTCGTCGCGACGAAGACGTCGTCGCGCGGGAGGTCAAGCGCCTCGCGCAGGAGGCGTTCGCCCGTCCCCGGTCCGTAGGCGTCGGCGGTGTCGATCAGGTCGACGCCGAGGTCGACCGCGCGCCGGGCGACCTGCCGCGCGGCCTCGGGATCCGCCGGTTCGCCGAGCACGTCCGGGCCACAGAGCCGCATCGCGCCGAAGCCGAGACGCGACACCTCGTCGCCGTCCTCGCCCCCGATCGTGAAGGTTCGTTCGGCCATGCCCACGAGTCGGGTGACGGCCACAAAGCTCCGGGGGTCACAGCCGGCCGTGCAGCACCTTCGCGGCGACGAGCACGGGGTCCCAGACGGGCGAGAACGGCGGCGCGTACGCGAGGTCGGCCCGCTCCAGTTCGGCGACGGTCAGCCCCGCCTCCAGCGCCGTCGCCACCGTGTCGATCCGGATCGCGGCCCGGTCCGTGCCGGCGACCGACCCGCCGAGCAGCCGGCCGGTCGGGGCGTCGGCGGTGAGAGTGACCGTCGTCTCCGCCGCGCCGGGGTAGTAGCCCGACCGCGACCCCGCCCGTACCGTCTCGGTGACGGGTTCGAAGCCGGCCTCGCGCGCCGCCTCCTCGCCGACGAGGCCGGTCCGGCCCGCCTCGGCGTCGAACGCCTTCACCGCCGCGGTGCCGGCGACGCCGCCCGTCGGCGTGTGGTCGCCGGCGACCGTCGCCCCGACCGCCCGGCCGGCGCGGTTGGCCGTCAGGCCGAGTGGCACCCACGTCGGGTCGCCGGTGACGACGTGGCGGGCCTCGGCGCAGTCGCCGGCGGCGTAGACGTTCGGACGCGAGGTGCGCCCGTAGCGGTCGACCGCGACCGCCCCAGAGTCGCCGAGTGCGACCCCGCCCTCCGCGGCGACGCCGGCTGCCGGCTCGATGCCGACGCCGACGAGGACGGCGTCGACGGGCAGCGGGGTCGGGTCGTCCGAGCCGCCGTCGTGGGCCACGCCGGTCACGCGCCCGCCGGCGCTCCGTACCGCCGTCACCTCGCCGCCGAGGTGGAGGTGGACACCCGCGTCCGCAAGGGCGTCGGCGAGGACAGCCGCGGCGGCAGGGCCGAACGACGGGACGAGGTGGTCTGGGCGCTGGAACAGGTGGACCGCGGCGCCGCGAGCGGCGAACGCCTCGGCCATCTCGACGCCGACGTAGCCGCCGCCGACGACGGCGACGGCGTCCGGAACGGGGTCGTCGGCGTACCGCTCCGCCCGCGCCCTGTCGACGGCGTCGGGCAGGTCGCCGTCCTCAAGCGGCTCGCCGGGCGGCGTGACGAGCGCCCGGAGCGCCGCCGCGTCGTCCATCCCGTGGAGCGTGAACGCGCCGGCGGGCGAGAGGTCGAACGGGCCGTCCGTGGCCGTCGCGCCCGTCGCGACGAGGAGGTCGGAGAACGGCTGGTCGAACGCCCCGTCCGGCCCGGCGACCCGCACGGCGTCGTGGTCGGGCGCGAGCGCCGTCACCTCGTGGCCGCGCCGGAGGTCGATCCCTCGCTCGGCGACGTCGTCGGGCGAGAGCGTCGTGAGGTCGAGGAGCGAGTCCACCTCGCCCTTGACGTAGTACGGCGTGCCACAGTGGGCGTACGAGACCCACGACCCGCGCTCGAGAACCACGACGTCGCGGCTGTCGCTGCGCTCGCGGACGAACTTGCTCGCGGCGGAGAGGCCGGCGGCGTCGCCGCCGACGACGACGAAGGGGTCCGGTGCCATACCGTCGGTCAGTCGCCCCCGCTCCTAACTCTGGCGCGGGCGTGGAGTGGCGCTACTCGTCGAGCAGCGCCCGGAGCTCGTCGGCGTCGACCCGCAGCTCGAACGCCTCCTCGCCACCGACCGTGACGACCGGGACGCGGTCGCCGTAGGCGTCGCGCAGTGCGGGGTCCGTGTCGACGTCGACCGTCTCGACGGCGACGTCCGTGCGGTCGCCGGCGACGGCGTCGACCGTCTCGTGGGCCCGCTCACAGAGGTGACAGTGCTCCCGACCGTAGACGACGACGCGGTGTGTCACGGTCGAGGCGTCGGTGACGGGCGAGGAGAGCCTGCCGGTCGCGTCAGGCCTCGACCGTCTCGCCGACAGCCGGTGCGCGGGCGTCGTAGCCGTCGGCCCGGAGGTCGGCGGCGAACGCCTCACAGCGGTCGCCGTGGTTGACTATGACACGCGCGTCGCGGTAGGCCGCGAGGAACTCGCGCAGTCCCTCGCGGTCGGCGTGTGCGGAGAAGTCGTAGGCCTCGACGCGGGCGCTGACGGGCAGGACCCGGTCGTCGAACTCGGCGCGGCCCCGGTCAAGCAGCTCGCGCCCCGGCGTCCCCTCGACCTGGTAGCCCGTCAGCGCGACGAGGTTTGTCGGCGACCCCCGTATCGCCGGGACGTACGTCATCGCCGGCCCGCCGGAGAGCATCCCGCTCGTGGTGACGATGACGGTGTTCTGCCGTGCGATTCGCTCGCGCTGGCCGGGGTTCTCGACGAACCGCGCGCGGCCCGCGGCCTCGCGCAGCGCCTCGGCGTCCCGGAGGTAGTCGGGCCGGTCGAGCAACAGCCGGGTGACCCGCGTTCCCATCCCGTCGACGTAACAGTCGATGTCGTTCGCCGCACAGATCATGAGCACCTCCTGGGTCCGGCCGACCGCGAACGCGGGCACGACGGCGGTGCCGCCGTTCCACACCGTCTCGCGCAGGCGGTCGGCGAAGCGCGCCTCGACCGCGTCTCGGGGCTCGTGGCTCACGTCCGCGTAGGTGGACTCACAGACCACGACGTCGGCGTCCGGTCGGGCGGTCGTCCCCGACAGCAGGCGCTGGTCGTCGGTGTGGAAGTCGCCGGTGTAGAGCAGCCGGGTGTCGTCCGTCTCGACGACGACGTGTGCGCTCCCGGGGACGTGGCCGGCGTCGTGGAACGTCACCTCGTAGCCGGGGACGGGTTCGAACGGCTCGCCGTAGCCGTGGAGCCGCGAGACCTCCGTCAGGCGGCGGCGCTCGGCGTCGGTAAACGGGCAGTCGTACGTGCCGCCGCGCCGCTCGCGGCCTCCCCCGCTCCCCCGGAGCTTCAGCGTGTCGCGCGCGAGGAGCAGCGCGAGGTCCCGCGTCGGCGGCGTCCAGTGGACCGGCGGACGGGCGTCGCCGGCGAGCAGGGCCGGCAGGAGCCCCGCGTGGTCGAGGTGGCCGTGCGAGACGACGACCGCCTCGGGCGCCGGCGCGCCGACGGGGTAGCGCGGCGGGTCGCCCGCGAGCATCCCGTAGTCGACGAGGAGCCGGTCGTCGATCAGGAGCGCCGACCGGCCGACCTCGCGCGCGCCGCCGAGGAACCGGAGGTTCACGCTACCACTCCGGGACGGAGGGGCAAGTCGCCGTCGGTCACGCCGCCCGCCGCAGCGCCACGAAGGCCGCGGCGACACCCTCGCCCACGACGAGGTCGAGGGCGAGAACGAACCGCCGGCTCACCGGCTGTCCCTCGCACGCGGTCGACCGGCGCCGTCGCGGCCCCACTCGGCCCCGGACCGGTTCGACCCGTCTGTGTCCGGGGCGGGTCGACCCGATTCGCGCCGGCCCACCCCGTCGGTACGGTTCTGTCGGCCCTCGGTCCGGGAGAGCGTGTGACGAGCGACTGGTTGCCACCGACGGCGACGTCGCGTCGACAGACGCGGTCGAACACGCGGTGGGGCTGGCTGCCCA
>JAQCMY010000274.1 GCA_028274865.1 Haloferacaceae archaeon
GCGGGGCGGCGCCGGCAGACGACTGACGGGACGGAACGCCCATTACCGCGGAGCCACCAGTCGCGGTATGGGAATCGACCCCGACTTCGAGCGCGACCGGTCGGTCGTCGAGGAACACGACGGTCACGACGTCTGGGGGCCGGTCGACGAACCGGAGCGTCTCGGAGTCCACGGCACACACGTCGCCGTCGACTTCGACGCCTGCGTCGGCGACGGCGCCTGCCTCCGGGACTGTCCGGTCGACGTGTTCGACTGGGTGGAGACGCCGGGACACCCGGCGAGCGAGGTGAAGGCCGACCCGGCGCGCGAGGACGCCTGTATCGACTGTATGCTCTGTGTCGACGTCTGTCCCGTCGACGCGATCGACGTGGACGCGAGCCGTGTACGCCGGTTCGCGACAGACGGCGGGTCGGAGTCGGAGTAACGGCTAACACGGCCGAGACCGACGCGACTGGTGTGAGTACCACGCACGAGGAGACGCTAGCCGACGCGACGCGTCGCGAGATCTACGACTACGTGGCCAGCGAGGGCAGGACGACCGAGTCGGAGCTCGCCGCGGCGCTCGGCCTCGACGCGACGGCGCTCGGCCACCACCTCGCGGTGCTCCGGCGTCACGGCTACATCTGGGACGACGGCGACGCGATCGCCGTCGGCTTCGGCGACCTCTCGCCGGAGCGCTACGAGACGGACGACGCGGGGTACGAGGTGCGACTGGCCCGCGGCCCGGACCGCGACGGCCTCATCGAGGCGATTCGCGCCGTCGCCGCCGACGGCCGCTACATCGAGGCCGAGTCCGTCGCCGACGTCCTCGAGGAGGAGGGCGCAGTGTTGCGGCGCGACCCGATCCGGTCCCGACTGGTGTTCGCCGCGTGTACGGACGACGGCGAGGTCGCCGGGTGGGTCCACCTCGACCTGCCCGAACTGGAGAAGCTCAGTCACACTGCGGTGCTCACCGTCGGTGTCCGGCCCGCCCGGCGCGGCCACGGCGTCGGGGGGATACTGCTGGAGCGCGGCGAGCGCTGGGCGCGTGAACACGGCTACGAACGGCTCTACAACAGCCTGCCGGCGACGAACGACCAGGCGATCGACTGGCTCGCCGGGCGCGGCTGGCGCGAGGAGGCTGTCCGCGACGGCCACTACCGCATCGACGGCGAACCGGTCGACGAGGTGATGATGGCGACGGACCTGTAGCCGGACCGACGGCGTCGCTGTCACCGGTAGCGGTCGGCCTCCCGCGCCGCAGCCGTGCCGCCGTACCGGTCGACGAGCGGGCGGTACGCCTCGCCGAGGGCCCGCATCGCCGCGCGCCGGGACTCGTAGCCGAGGGTGTCGGCGACGTCGGGCCACTGCCGACGCTGGAGCGCCTTCGCGACGAGGAGCCGCTCCGCGCGTCCGTCCAGCCCGCACCCCCCGTCGACGAGGGCGGCACGGGCCAGCCGCGCGAACGCGCCCGGTGCGGCGTCGTACAGCCCCGGGCCGAACGCCGCGGCGGCGACCACCCGCCACTCGTGGTCGGTGAGGTCCGTGGTCGGGTCGGCCTCGGTCGCGCCGAGGACGACGCGCACGACGGTCGGGTCGGCGTCCCGGAGCGGGTCGGCCAGCACGCCGGTGACACGGCGGGCGAACCGCGCGGCGTGGCGGTCCGCGAGCGAGCGACCCGCCGCGCTCGTCGGGCGGAGCATCACGGCGGAGTACTCCCCGGAGCGGCTGTTTCGTGTCGTCGAGAGGTGGACGGTCCCGTAGCCGTTCGCGGCCCAGAACCGGCAGAGCCGCGGCGTCGCGCCGAAGGCGACGCCGAGCCAGTCGACGTCGTCGCCGAACTCGCGCTCGACGGCGCCCAGCAGCGCCGCCCCGAGACCCCGCGACCGGACCGCGCCGTGGACCGCGATCCTGAGCACGCGGTGGCCGGTCTGGGCGCCCGCGTCCTCGTCCCGGAGCTGCGAGGTCAGTACGTCCGGTATCATGTTGCCGCGGACCCGCTCGCCCTCGTAGGCCCGGCGGCGGGTGTCCGCGTCGAGACCGCCCTCCCGCGCGAGGAGCGCCACCGCGACGACCCGGCCCTCGTGGCGCAGGGTGCGCGTCCGGACGTTCGGTGCGTCGAGCAGGCGGGCGAGGTCGTTCGGCTCCGTCCGGTAGTGTGCGAGCGCGAGGAGGCCGAACGTCTCGCGCAGGCGAGCGTCGTCGGAGACGAGTTCGGCGGCTGTCGGCTGCCCGTACGTCGCCGTCTCCGGGTCGGCGTCCGCGACGGCCTCGCCGACAGCCGGCCGGGCGTCGAGGAGGAGCGCGTCGAACGCCCACTGCTCGACCGGGTCGTCCGGCGCGTGGCGGATCGGCTCGTCGAGTCGCACCTCGCAGACCGCGTGGTCGCTCGCCGCGATCCGGTCCCGGAACCGCACGTCGAACCCGCGGCCGGTCCCCTCGTAGCCGTGGACGGTCGTCACGTAGGCGACGGCGGGCGCGGCGAGCGTCTCGGCGAGCCGGTCGACCGGCAGGCCCGCCGCCTCGTCGACGACGACGGCACCGGCGGCGGCACACGTCGCGGCGTCGAGGGCCTCCGGCGGGACGAACCGGACCCGACCGCCGGCGTCCGTCCGTATCTCGCCGACCCCGTCGCCGGCAGCCCCGTCCACGAGGCTGCGTGCCCGTGCGAACAGCTCCGACGCGCCGGCCCGCGCCGGCGCGGTCACGACCACGTCGCGCCCGTCGAGCGCCAGCGACGCCGCGGCCAGCCCCGCCGCAGCCGACTTGCCGCGACCCCGGTCTGCCTCGACGACGACGGCGCCGCCCGTCGCGAGGCGCTCGAGCCGACGGAGCGCACGGGACTGGTCCGCCGTCAGGCACGACTCGTACGCCGCGGCCGGAAACGCCGCGTCGGCCGGCGGGTCGGGCGCCTGTCGTCGCGTCGGGGCGTCCGTCTCGCCGGTCAGGCCGTCGACGGCGACCGTCTCGGTCGCGGCGTCGTAGACGGAGACGCCGGGGTGTGCCCGAACTGTCCGCACCAGCCGCCGCCGGAAGTGGCCGGTCACGTCGGCTGCGTCGTGGGGCGGGGCGGCGAGGCCCTCGTCGAACCGGCTCCGGCGGCGCGGCCAGTCGGCCAGCGGCGGCGTCACGAGGACGAGGAGGCCGCCGCCGGCGACACAGCCGACGACCTGTCCGAGCAGGGTCGGCGAGAAGTCGGCGCCGGCGTCGAGGACGACGACGTCGCGCGTCGACCCGAGGAGCGACGTGGCCCGCTCCGGGTGGACGTCCTCGCCCGGCGCGTCGCCGTCGTCGCGCGTCGAGACGACGGTCACCCGGTCGTCTGGGGCGGCGGCGTCGACGGCGTCGAGCGCGGCCGAGAACGACTGTGTGCGCTCGCCGGCGCAGACGAGGAGACGACGCTCGTCGGTGGCCCGCGCCTCGTCGCGGAGCGCGCGAGCGTGGCTCCGGAGCACGACGGCGGGTCGCGGCGCCGACTAAAGGCGATTTCGCCGCTCGCCGCGTGTGGCGGTCTGCCACGCCCCCGCGGGTTTGGACACCCTTTTGTAAGCCGGGAAGCTATCTCGGGCCACGTCCGACCCGGCGGTCGATGACGCTCCCCGTCGTCAGGGATCGGTGACCGGCGAGGGGCGCGAGCCGTCGGGCGGGAGCAGCCACCAATGTCAATCTACGTCGACTACGACACACCCGCGGATCTCGCCGACGACGCCGTCGAGGCGCTCGAGGTAGCGCGAGACACGGGCACGGTACGAAAGGGAACGAACGAGACGACGAAGGCCGTCGAGCGCGGCAACGCCGACCTCGTCCTGATCGCAGAGGACGTCTCGCCGGAGGAGATCGTGATGCACCTGCCGGAGATCGCCGCCGAGAACGGGATCCCGTACGTCTTCGTCGAGACGCAGGACGAGATCGGCGTCGCCGCCGGGCTGGAGGTCGGCTCCGCTGCCGCCGCCGTGGTGGACGCCGGCGAGGCCGAAGACCAGGCCGAGGACGTCGCGGACAAGGTCGAGGAGCTGCAGTAGGATGTCCGGCGCAGAGGGAGAGAGCGACTCCACGGCTGCCGAGGTGATCGAGATCGTCGGCAAGACCGGGATGCACGGCGAGGCGATGCAGGTCAAGTGTCGCATCCAGGACGGCGGTAACCAGGGTCGGATCATCACGCGGAACGTCCTCGGGCCGGTGCGCGAGGGCGACGTGCTCCAGCTCCGCGAGACACAGCGTGACGCCGACTCCATCGGAGGCCGATAATGCCCCAGAGCCGAACCTGTGACTACTGTGACGACGACATCGAGCCGGGAACCGGGACGATGTTCGTCCACACGAACGGAACGGTCGTCCACTACTGCTCCTCGAAGTGCGACGCGAACGACGACCTCGGGCGCGAGCCGCGCGACACCGAGTGGGCGGGCGAGGAATGAGCGACGGCGAGCGGACCTTCGTGATGGTCAAGCCGGACGGCGTCCAGCGCGGCCTGATCGGCGAGATCGTCTCGCGGCTGGAGGGCCGTGGCCTGACGATGGCCGGCGCGAAGTTCACCCAGATCGACGACGACCTCGCCGCCGAGCACTACGCCGAACACGAGGACAAGTCGTTCTTCGACGACCTCACCGAGTTCATCACCAGCGGCCCCGTCTTCGCGACCGTCTGGGAGGGCCAGGACGCGACCCGGCAGGTCCGCCAGATGATGGGCACGACCGACCCCGCCGAGGCCGCACCGGGGACGATCCGTGGCGACTTCGGACTCGACCTCGGACGGAACGTCGTCCACGGCTCCGACCACGAGGACCCCGGCGCGAACGAACGGGAGATCGCGCTGTTCTTCGACGACGACGAACTCGTCGGCTGGGAGCAGATCGACGAGAGCTGGCTGTACGAGTAGCAGCCGGGACAGCCCGGCGCACCGGAACCAGACGGTGTTGCCTGTTCTCGCGACGCCGGCAGGCCGACCGTCGGGGGTGACACCGCCCGAGGCCGGACGAGCCGACCGGAACTGCCGGCCAGCACCGGCTGTGTCGTGTCTCACGTAGCGGCTCAATTCGCCGGCACGGGAGGGCACACCCGTCGGCGCGAGAAGACGGGAGACGCATGAGCGACACCCAGCAGCCCGGCAGTGGGACACACGGAGACAGCCACGCCGACCACGACCACGGCGCCGAGGGACCGGGGTACGAGACCCCGCAGGCGGCGATCGAGGAGTCGGAGCCGGAGAAGACGGCGTACGTGATGGGGCTGTACACCGGGACGGACGTCGACGCGCCGGACTTCGTCGCGGTCGTCGACATCGACCCGGACTCCGGGGACTACGGCGAGGTCGTCGACCGGGTGGAGATGCCGAACCGGGGCGACGAGCTCCACCACTTCGGCTGGAACGCCTGTTCGTCGTCGTGTCACGTCGGCGGACTGGAGCGGCGGCACCTGCTGGTGCCGGGGCAGCGGTCGTCGCGGATCCACGTGATCGACACGGCGGAGCGGCGACGCCCGGAGCTCGCGGAGGTGATCGAGCCGGACGAGGTCTTCGACCACGACCTCTCGGCCCCGCACACGGTCCACTGTATCCCCGACGGTGAGATCCTGATCTCGATGCTGGGCGACGCCGACGGCGACCTGCCGGGCGGGTTCCTCTCGGTGAACGACGAGTTCGAGGTCCAGGGCCGGTGGGACCCGCCCGGCGAGATCGAGATGAACTACGACTTCTGGTACCAGCCGCGCCAGAACGTGATGATCTCGTCGGAGTGGGCCGCGCCGAAGACGTACTATCCGGGGTTCGACCTGGAGGACGTCGAGGCGGGGAACTACGGCCAGCGGCTCCAGGTCTGGGACTGGGAGGACGGAACCGTCGAACAGACACTCGACCTCGGCGAGGAGGGACAGCTTCCCCTGGAGGTACGGTTCCTCCACTCGCCGGTCTCGACACACGGCTACGTCGGGGCGGCGCTGTCCTCGAACGTCTTCCACTTCGCCGAGGACGGCGGGCGGTACCGCGCCGAGAAGGCGATCGACGTCGAGGCCCGCGAGCACGACGACTGGGACATGCCGATGCCCGGGCTGGTGACGGACCTGCTGGTGTCGATGGACGACCGCTACCTCTTTTTCTCGAACTGGCTCCACGGCGACGTCCGGATGTACGACGTCTCGGACCCAGCGAACCCCCGGTTCGTCGACCGGGTGTGGGCCGGCGGCCACTTCGGGCCGCGCCACCCGACCGGCGAGGACGACCGGGCCGTCGTCGGCGGCCCACAGATGCTCCAGCTCTCCCTCGACGGCGAGCGGCTCTACTGGACCACGTCGCTGTTCTCCTCGTGGGACGAGCAGTTCTACCCCGAGGAGGGCGACCGAGGGTCGGTGATGCTGAAGGCCGACGTCGACCCGCGGCACGGGCAGATGGAGCTCGACGAGGAGTTCCTCGTCGACTTCGGCGGGATGCCACACGGTCCCGCGCGGGCCCACGAGATTCGCTGGCCGGACGGCGACTGTACCAGCGACGTCTGGCAGTGACGTGAACGAAGACGACGCCGGCGACGCCGAGCAGCCGGCGGGCGCCACCCGGGCGACGCTGGAGTGGGCCGACGGTCGGACGCTGTCGGTCGAGCCGCAGCCGGACGAACCGGTGCTCGACGCCGCCGAGCGGGCAGACGCCGGGCTCCCGTACGGCTGTCGACACGGTGCCTGCGGGACCTGCACCGCTCGGCTGCTCGACGGCGACCCGGAGTCGCTCGACCACCGGCGGCCGCCGCGGGCGCTGAAGCCCCGGCACCTCGACGCCGGCTACGTCCTCCTCTGTGTCGCCGAGGCCCGCTCGGACTGTCGGCTCCGGGTCGGGAGCGACGTCCTCGCGGAGACGCGTCCGGCGCCGTGGCGAGACGCCGGCGACGGGTGACCCTACGGGGTCGGGACGGGCGCGTCGAGGTCGATCCGCCCCGCGTCGAGGTCGGCCTCGACGTTTCGCGCGGCGGTCACGAGGTTCGCGGTCTTCTGGTACGCGGCCTCGCGTGGCAGGAGCTTCAGCCCGCAGTCCGGCGAGACGGTCAGGCGCTCGGGCGGGACGACCCGGAGGCCCTGCCGGATGTTCTGCTCGATCTGCTCGACCGACTCGACGCCGGCGTCGTGGGCGTCGACGACGCCGAGCGCGAGGTCGGCGGTGAACTCGGGCGACTCGAAGACGTCGACCTGCTCGTAGTCGTCGTTGCACAGCTCGAGGTCGACCTCGTCGACCGGGAACTCGAGCACCTCGGGGTAGATCCGCGAGTAGTCGCCGTAGCAGACGTGGAGGCCGACCCGGACGTCCTCGGAGACGCCAGCGACGATTCGGTCGAGACACTCGCCGACCAGCGCGTGGTCGTCGGGGGTCGTCGCGAGCGCCGGCTCGTCGATCTGGACGTAGCGTGCGCCGGCGTCGACGAGCGCCTCGACCTCCGTGTTCACGAGGTCGGCGAGGTCGCGGGCCAGCGCGGCCTCGTCGTCGTACACCTCGTCGAACGACCACGACGCGAGGGTGTAGGGGCCCGTGATCGGCACCTTCACCGGCCGGGTCGCGACGTCGCTCGTGAACGCGAACTCGTCGACCAGCCACGGCTCCTCGTAGCTGACCTCGTCGACGACCGACGGCTTGTCGAAGTAGTTGTGCCCCCAGACCTTCACCGGTCCGTTGAACTCGTAGCCGCCGATGCGGGCGGCGAAGAACTCGGTCATCTCCTCGCGGCGCATCTCGCCGTCGACGACGGTGTCGAGGCCCGCCCGCTCGTGTTCGCCGGTTATCAGGCGCGCGGCGTCGTCCTGTGCCTCGGCCCACGCCGCGTCGTCCAGGTCGCCCGACTCGTCGAGGTCACGGGCGCGGTCGAGCCACTTCGGCTTCGGGTACGACCCGACCACCGTGGTCAGCAGGAAGTGGTCGTTCGGGTGGTCGTCCGGGCGGAACTGCGAGCGGTTGTCGGCTGGACGGCTCACGCGGCCACCTCCTCCTCGTCCGCGGCGGCGGCGAGGGCCGACAGCTTCTCGCGGTACGGGGCGACGGGCAGGTAGAACAGCTCGGTGTTCGCGGTGAGGTAGACGGTGTCGAACGCCTGCGACGGGACGCGCTCTTCGAACCAGTCGGCTCGCTCGCGAACCGTCTCCGGCGTCTCGACCCGCGTGTTCTGCCCGTCGACGACGCCGAGGGCGACGTCGTCGTGGGTGCCGTACTCGGTTATGTTGTACAGCGTGTCCTCCCGTTCGTGGATCAGGTCGACGCCGAACGCGTCGACGTCGGCGTCCATCAGGTGTGCGTACGCCGTCTCGTCGTGCGCCCCCCAGTAGGAGTGGAGCACCACGTCGGCGTCGGTGGCACCGGCGACGCGGTCCACCGCGGCGGGCAGGCGCTCGGCGATGTCGTCGCCCGGCGGGCTGGTGACGAGCGACGGGTCGAGGAGGAACAGCGTCTCGTGGGGCGGGAGCTGTTCGGCCTCACCGGCGAGGAAGTCGGCGACGCCGGCCAGCAGCTCCGCCTCGTCGCCGTAGTGCTCGTCGGTCGCGAGGTCCGCGAGCGTGTACGGGCCCGGCAGCACCGCCTGGAGCGGCCCGTCTGTCAGCTCGGTCGCCGCCTCCAGCTCGGCGGCGACGTCGCCGGTCGGCTGGAGGTCGGCCACTATCTGCGGGTCGCGGTAGAAGTTGTTGTTGTCGTAGTAGCGGACGATGCCGCCGGTCTCGACGGCGTCGCTCACCACGAGTGGGTGTGCCAGCAGGTCGTCCCACCGGAGCTGGCCCTCGACGACCCGGTCGAGTCCGGCGTCGTCCTGGTCGGCGACGGCCTCGGCGCGGGCACGGTCGTAGACGTCCGTGATCGCCGGGCCCTCCGAGCCGTCTATCAGGTCGCCCTTCTGGTGGCCCTTCAGGTCGGCGAGGTCCTCCTTCGCCCGGTCGGGCAGGGGATACAGCCCCGGCGTCGTCGCGACGCGTTCGCTCATCGGCTGCGGGTTCGTATGCGGGCGATTAATCGGTTTCGGAACGCCGATTCACGGGAGTTATTCCGCCGGGGCGTCCGGCGTCAGACGCAGGACGAGGAGCCGTTCGTACGGGTACGACGCCTCGCGGACCGTCTCCGCCGCGAGGCCGTTCGCGGCGGCCCGGGCCCGGACCGCCTCGGGGTCGGTGAGCGTCGAGACGAGCAGGAGCGCGGCCCCGCCCGGCGCGAGGACGCGGCCGGCGTCGCCGAGGAACGGGTCGACCACGCGCCGGCCGTCCGGCCCGCCCGACAGCGCGGCCTCGAGCGGGTCGTCCCACTCCGCCGCCGCCGGCGTCGGCAGGTACGGCGGGTTACAGAGGACGACGTCGACCGCCCCGTCGGCGACGGGGTCGAGGAGGTTCCCGCGGACGACCTCGACGCCACGGTCACGGGCCGCGGCGCAGGCCTCGGGGGTGAGGTCGTCGCCGACGACGCGGGCGCCCGTCCCGGCGGCGACCCGTTCGGCGACCCACCCGGAGCCGACGCCGACCTCGAAGACGAGGTCTCCGGCGTCGACCGTCTCGACCGCCGCCGCCGCGAGGAGCGCCGAGTCCTCGGCCGGGCGGTAGACGTCCGGGACGCCGCGCCGGTCGGCCAGCGCCGGGCGGTCGTCGGGCGTCACTCGCCGCCGCCGTCGGTCGCAGCCGAGAGGTCGGTCTCGCTGGCCTCGCTGGCCTCGCTGGCCTCGCTGGCCTCGCTGCCGCCGGCGACGACCTCGCCTTCGCGCCGGGAGACGGTGCGCTGCGGGAACGGAATCTCGATCTCCTCGCGGGCGAACACCTCGTGGACGCCGTCGATCATCGCGGTCCGTGCGCGCCACACCCGGCGGGCGCTCGGGTCGTCGATCCACGCCCGGACGCCGAGGACGACCGAGGAGTCGGCGAACCGCTTCACCACGACCTGCGGACTGGGCACCGCCGAGACGGCCTCGAGGTCGTCGACGGCCTCGACGGCGACGTCGGCGGCACGCTTCGGCCGGACGCCGTAGTCGACGCCGACCTCCACCTCGACCCGGAGCCGTCCCTTCCGGGTGCGGTTGACGATCGGCTGGCTCGACACCTCGTCGTTCGGGAGCATCACGTGTTCGCCGTCGAACGTCTGGAGCCGGGTGTTGACGACCGTGATCTGGGTGACGATCCCCGAGTTGTCGCCGATCTCCACCCAGTCGCCGATCTCGAACGGGCGAGAGAACATCAGGACGAAGCCGGAGAGCACCGCCCCGAGCGTCTGTCGCGCGGCCATGCCGACGACGATGCCGAGGAACCCCGCGCCGACCAGCAGGCTCCCGAGGTTCTCGGTGAACAGCGTGATCATCGTCAGGCCGACGACCGTGTAGAGGGACACCTGTGTCAGCCGGTAGACGATCTCTCGCTGGTGTTCGCTGATGCCCGCGCGAGAGCCGGCGAACTCCTCTATCACCCGCCCGATGAAGTCCGTCAGGGCGTATGCGGTTCCGAGCAGCACCCCCGACAGCACCAGTTCGCCGCCGAGCGACCCGAGGCCGAGGTCGCGGTAGGCCGCCCCGAGCGGCTCGAACAGCCCCCAGATCCCGACGAAGGTGACCACGCCGAGAGCGGTCAGGGCCGTCACGCCGCCCGACACCGCGACCCGGACCCGGGACCGCGTTCCGTCGGTCCGGCGGCTGGCGAGCCACTGCCGCGAGAGGTACCGGACCCCGACGACGACGGCGACCACCAGCGCCGACGCCAGCGCCTCGACGGTCACGCCGGGGAGGGCCGCCAGCGACGAGAGGTGGCCGGTCACCGCTCCACCGTCCCGCCGTGGCGCTCGGCGACCGTCGCGAGCGCCGCGAAGTCGGCAGGCGAGAGGTCGCCCGCCCGCGCCGAGAGCAGCCCCTCGTCTGCCGCCGCGACGACCGCGTCGGGGTCGTCGAGGCCGCTGATGTGTGCCGTGTTCCGGATCGCGTTTCGCACCGTCTTGCGCCGCTGGGTGAACACCGCCTTGACGAACCGCAGGAACGCCTCGTCGTCGTCGACGTCGTAGTCGGGCGTCCGGGGCGTCAGCCGCACCACGGCGCTCTCGACAGCCGGCTGCGGGTCGAACGCCTCCGGCGGGACCCGCTCGACGACCTCCGGGTCGGCGTAGTGCCGCGCCGCGACCGAGAGCCGACCGTACTCGCCCGTGCCCGGCTCGGCGACGAGGCGCTCCGCGAACTCCAGTTGGTATGTCGCGACGGTCGGCTGGCCACGGGGGAGCAGCCGGAAGGTGATCGGCGAGGAGGCGCCGTACGGCAGGTTCGAGACACAGGCCGTGTAGTCCGGCAGGTCGACCGCCGTCGCGTCGCCCTCGAGGACGGTCAGGCGCTCGCGCTCCGACGGGTCCGAGAACTCCTCGCGCAGGAACCGCGCCAGCTCGGGGTCGCGTTCGACGGTCGTCACCAGCCCGCCGGTCGCCGCGAGCAGGCGGTCGGTCAGCGCGCCGGTGCCGCCGCCAACCTCCAGCAGGTGGCCGCGGCCGGCGTCGCTCGGGAGGTACGTCGACAGTCGGTCGAGCACCCGGTCGTCGACGAGAAAGTGCTGGTCCCGGCCCGGGTCGCCGCGCACGCCCGCCCGCCGCCGCAGCCGGTCGGGGTCGCGCTCGCCGGTCATCTCAGCCCTCGACGCGGCCCGGCCTGACGAACAGCCGGTAGTTCAGGTCCTCGTCCCGGAGCTCGGTGAGGATTCGCTCGATCAGGGTCTCGCGGGGGTCGTGGAAGCCGGAGACACGCTCCTCGACGTCGTCGAAGCTCTCGAACGGTCTGCGCTTGCGGGCGTCGAGGATGCTGTTCCGGATCGTGTCGCCGACCCCCGGCAGCAGGTCGAGCTGGTGCATCCGCAGGGAGAGCGGGTCGGCCTCGGAGTAGAGGCCGACGAACCGCTCGGGGTCGCCCTCGACTATCTGTGTGACCGCGTACTCGAGCTCGGAGCCCGCGGCGTTCGAGAGGTCGTCGTAGGACACCTCACGGAAGCGGTCGACCGCCGTCCGGGCCTCGGCGGGCCGGATCGTGACCGTATCGCCGATCCCGGCGTCCGTGTCGTCGGCGAGTTCGAGCTCGTACAGTCGGAACTCGTCCTCCCCGACCGCGTACGCGACCGCCGGCTGCTCGTACGACGGCCGGTCGTCGTCCGGTCGGCCGTTTGGCAGGAGGTCGAGCACGACCGCTCGGCGCTCGTCGGTCGCGGAGTCACTCATGACGCTCGGTAGGTGGAGGCGTTACTAAACTAACACGGTCCTGCGAACCGCACTCAGGCGTACTTCGCGACGACGTTCAGCACCTCGTCGAGCTCGTCGCCGTCGAGCGCGTAGCGCTCCTTCGCGAACACTGCGCGGAGCTCGTCGCGCGACTGGGGCAGCAGGTCGGCTATCTTGTACGCCGTCGTCTCGTCGACCTTCTCGAACTCCCGGAGCTCGGCCACCAGCTCCCGTGACTCCTCGGGGTCGAGGACGGCAAATCGGTTGACGTGCTCGATCGCCCGCGCGAGCTCGTAGCGCATCTCGCGGTCGTCGTTCACCGCCCGCTCTACCTCGACGTCGGCGAGGAGCTCCTTCGCCTCCGAGACGGTG
>JAQCMY010000285.1 GCA_028274865.1 Haloferacaceae archaeon
GTCGAGAACCCCGACTTCTGCGCGAACTGTGGCCGGGTGCGGGTCACCCACGACGGGAAGCTGAAGGGCTGTCTCAACCGAAACGACGACCTCCGACCGATGGGCGAGATGACCCGGACAGAGGTCGAGGCGGCGTTCCGCGAGGTCGTCGCCGAGCGCGTGCCGTACTACGGCGAGTACATGGTGCGCGACGGGTCGGGCGGCTGGGAAATAAACGACGACTACCTCGGCGTTCCGACGGCTGGCGGCGCGGGCGGCGACGAACAGCCGGCGCGGACCGACGGCGGGAACTGACGGCCCGCGCCGACGCCCACGGTTAACACCCTCCGCTCCGACCGGACGCTATGGCCGAGTGCCCGCACCTCGAGTACCGCGAGACAGCCGGCGAACAGACGTTCGAGACGGCCAGGGCGTACTGCGCGGTCGCCGACGAGTTCGTCCAGCCGATGCGCGCGGACATCTGTACGGGCCGGTACGGACTGGCCCCGAGCGAGGACTGTGAGATCTACCGGGAGGCGGCGGCAGACCGGTGAACGCGAGCTACCACGACGGCGAGCCGGCGGTCGTCACTGCGGCGCTGACCGGCGGCGTCCACGGAAAGGAGGCCAACCCGAACCTCCCCGAGACGCCCGCCGAGATCGGCGAGGCCGCCGCGGCCTGCGAGCTGGCCGGCGCGAGCGTCGTTCACCTCCACGCCCGGCGAGAGAACGGCGAGCGGGCGTTCTCGACGGACCGATTCCAGCAGGTGGCGGACGCGGTCCGCGAGGCGACCGACGACGTGATCCTCCAGCACTCGACCGGCGGCACCGCGGCGCCGGAGGACCGCCGGATCGAGCCGCTCCGCACCGACCCGCCGCCGGAGATGGCCAGCCTCGACATGGGGCCGCTCAACCGCTACGACCACCTGACGAGCGAGAACACCCGCGCGTTCGTCGACCGGCTCCACGGCGAGATGCGCGAGCGCGGGATCACGCCCGAACTGGAGGTGTTCAACGACGGCCACCTGAACGAGACGCTCGCCTTTCTGGACCGAGCGGACACCACCGACCCGCCGTACCTCAACCTCATCTTCGGCGGCGGCACGACCTCACCGCCGTCGCCGCGGCGGCTGCTCGCGCACCTCGACGACGTGCCCGACCGCGCCGAGGTGAACGTCATCGGCTTCGGGCCACACCAGCTTCCGGTGACGACCACCTCGCTGCTCGTCGGCGGGCACGCCCGGGTCGGGCTGGAGGACAACTGCTACTACCGGCGGGGCGAGCCGGCGACGTCGAACGCCCAGCTCGTCGAGCGGACCGCCGAGATCGCGGAGCAGCTCGGCCGACCGGTGGCGACGACGGCGGAGACACGGTCGATACTCGGACTCTGAGGCCGTGGGACCCGGTCGCACGCCGCTCGTCGGTTCGTGAGTCTTAAGTGTCGAAACCGAGAGTTGGTGAACGCGAGCTATGTAGGGGGATCGACCCCCGAGTCCGAGAGGGCGACGATCACCGCGGGTTGCGGTAGCCAAGTGGCCCAAGGCGCAGGGTTGCTAACTCTGTGGCATCACTGCCTCCGGGGTTCGAATCCCCGCCGCAACGCCTACGCACGCAGTCACCCAAGTCATGAGTGCAGACCCACCGAACGACGCTGGCCCGGACGCAGTGGAGGACGGCGAGGACCTCCGCTACTTCGTCCGGATCGGACAGACGGACCTCGACGGCACGAAGAGCGTCGAGCGAAGCCTGGCCGAGATGAAAGGTATCGGAAAGCGAACGGCGCGCATCGTCGCCGAGAACGCAGAGGTCGACCGGACGGCGACGTTCGGGCGCCTCGAGGACGACGAGATCGAACGGGTCGTCGAGGCCGTCGAGAGCCTCGGCGACCACCTCCCCGACTGGATGGCAAACCGGCGCAACGACTTCTTCACGGGCGAGACGACCCACGAGACCGGGTCGGACCTCTCCGAGACGCGCCGACAGGACATCAACCGGATGAAGATGATCGACTCCTACAGAGGGGTCCGTCACAAGCGCGGGCAGAAGGTCCGCGGGCAACGAACGAAGTCGACGGGCCGCACCGAAGGGACGATCGGCGTCAACGTCGAACAGATCCGCGAGGACATGGAAGATGACGAAGCCGAACTCGGGGACGAGTAGATGAGCACCGGACAGAACACGAAGCGATACGAGACGCCGAATCACCCGTACCAGGGCGAGCGCATCGCCGACGAGGGGAACCTCCTCTCGACCTACGGACTGAAGAACAAACAGGAGCTGTGGCGCACGCAGTCACAGCTTCGTCGGTTCCGCCGCGAGGCCCGCCGACTGCTCGGCGAGGCCCAGGGCGACGTCGCCGACGCGAACGACCTCGGCGCCGACTTCCTCGCTCGTCTCCGCCGGCTGGGCGCGCTGAGCGACCAAGACGACATCGGCGACGTGCTGTCGCTGTCGGTGACAGACCTGCTGGAGCGCCGCCTCCAGACGATCGTCTACCGACAGGGGCTGGCGAGCACCCCGACGCAGGCCCGGCAGTTCGTCGTCCACGGACACGTCACCGTCGACGGCGCGCGGATCGACCGCCCCGGTCGGACAGTGGCGGTCGCGGAGGAGGACGCGGTCGCGTTCGACGAGACGAGTCCGCTCGCCGACGACCTCCACCCCGAACGCGCGGAGGGGCAGGAATGAGTACGGCTGTCTCACCCGCTCTCCGCGGCGACGCGGAGGTGTCGGCATGAGCGGCGAGGAGGGACCGAGCGGGAAGTGGGGTATCGCCCACATCCACGCCTCGTTCAACAACACGCTGATGACGGTCACCGACCAGACCGGCGCCGAGACGATCGCGAAGTCAAGCGGCGGAACGGTCGTGAAGCAGAACCGCGACGAGGCCTCGCCGTACGCCGCGATGCAGATGGCCGAGGTGCTCGCCGAGGAGGTCCAGGCCGCCGGGGTCGAAGGCGTCCACGTTCGCGTGCGCGGGCCGGGCGGGAACCTGAACAAGTCGCCCGGGCCGGGCGCGCAGGCCGCGATCCGTGCGCTCGCCCGCGCCGGGCTAGAGATCGGCCGGATCGAGGACGTCACCCCGATCCCGCACGACGGCACCCGCGCCCCGAAGAACCGGCGACTATGAGCGTCGGAGACGGGTTCGAGGTCGAGTTCGTCAGCCGGTCGGAGCGCTCGGCGCGCTTCGTCGTCCGCGGGCTGACGCCCGCGCTCGCGAACGGCATCCGGCGGGCGATGATCGCAGACGTCCCGACGTTCTCCGTCGACCACCTCCGGGTGGTCGAGAACTCGTCGGTGATGTTCGACGAGATGATCGGCCTGCGGCTCGGGCTGGTCCCGCTGACGACGCCGCTCGACGACTTCGAGGTGGGGGACACGGTGACGCTGGCGCTCGACGTGAGCGGCCCCGCGACCGCCACCTCCGGCGACATCGAGACGGGCGACGGGCTGGTCCGTCCCGCAGACGACGACGTCCCGATAATCGAACTGAAGGAGAACCAGCGGCTCGAACTCGAGGCCGAGGCGGTGCTGGAGTCCGGCAAGGGTCACGCGAAACAGCAGGGCGGGGTCGCGGTCGGCTACCGCCACCTCCAGCGCACCGAGGTCGTCGGTGACGCCGACGAGTTCGGCGACGACGGGCCACAGATCGTCCGTGGCGTCGTCGAGGAGGGGGCCGCCGACGCCGCCGCCGCGGACGCGACGGACGGCGACCTGGTGCTCGCAGACGCGTTCGGTAACGACCTGCGCGAGCGGTACCCCGACAAGGAGGTCCGGGTCGAGGACGTCCCCGGCGCCTTCGCCTTCCACGTCGAGTCCGACGGCTCGTTCTCCGTCGAGGAACTGGTCCTGCGCGCAGCCGAGTCGGTCGGCTCGCGCGCGGTCGAACTGCGAGACGCCGTCGCCGTCTAGTATGCCCACGCGCCCCCACACTCGACCGGTCCACCCCGCAGACAGCGCCGGCGCCGCACGCGGAGTGCGAGCGCCGCGCCTGCGCGGGATCGAAACCGGTTTCAGGGGGCACGAGGTACGACGGACCACGAGCGAGCGCAGGGATAGCCAAGTCAGGTCAACGGCGCAGCGTTCAGGGCGCTGTCCCATAGGGGTCCGCAGGTTCGAATCCTGCTCCCTGCACTCCCGGCGGTCCGACTTCTGCGACACACAGGACACATCATGAGCAAGACGAATCCGAGACTGGAGCGGCTGGTCGCCGACCTGAAGTCGGCGGCCCGCGAGTCCGGCGTCGGCGTCTGGCAGGACGTCGCCGACCGGCTCGAGAAGCCGCGGCGAACACACGCTGAGGTGAACCTCGGCCGGATCGAGCGGTACGCCCGGCCCGAGGAGACGGTCGTCGTGCCCGGCAAGGTGCTGGGCTCGGGCGTCCTGCGGACGGACGTCACCGTCGCCGCCGTGGACTTCTCCTCGACCGCAGAGACGAAGATCGAGGAGGTCGGCGCCGCCGTGGCGCTGGAACAGCTGGTCGAACAGAACCCCGACGGGTCGGGCGTACGGGTGGTCCGATGAACGCCGCGGAGTTCGACGCCGACGTCGTGGTCGACGCCCGGGACTGTATCCTCGGGCGGGTCGCGAGCGAGGTCGCGACGCGGGCGATCGCCGGCGACCGCGTCGCCGT
>JAQCMY010000286.1 GCA_028274865.1 Haloferacaceae archaeon
GCTCCGGGACGGGGACTACCACGTCGGCACCGTGGTCACCACGTCGTCGTTCACGAGCGGTGCCGAGGAGAGTGCCGCCGGGGACAACGTTCGGCTGGTGGACGGCGAACGGCTGGGCTCGGTTATGATCGAGAGCGCGATTGGTGTCACCGAGGTCGAGACCGACGAGTACGCGCTCGACGACCCGTTCTGGGAGGCGTTCGAGACACCCGAGACCGACGACCGGATCCCCTCTGAGGAGGTCCCGCAGGCCGACAGTCTCGGTATCGTCCGGACCGTGCTACGTGCGGTCGAGTCCGGCGCCGACCACAAACACGAGATCACAGCCTACCTGACCGGCGCGACGGGCGAGGAGTGGGCACCGAGACAGGCCGACTACTACGGTACGGCGGGGTGGTTACTGGGATTTCTCCACCGCGACGAACCCACCGACGAGGAGGGACGGCGAGGAGTATCTCGATCTGCTCGACGGCGGCGACCGTGAGGCCGCGCGAAGCCGGCTTCACGACGCGATCCGCGGCGTCGAGGTCGTCTCGCGGGTCCGCGCCGTCGTTCGCGAGGAGCGCCGCGTCGAGCGGTCTCGAGTCGACGAGGTCGTCTCGGTGTCGACCGGGCTGAGCGAGTCGACCGCTCGCCGGCGCGCGGCGACCATCGCGCGCTGGGTCGACGACCTCCCGGAGATAGCGGTGGCGGACGGCGTCGTCGAGTACGTCAGTTGAACTCGTCGTGTTCGTGGGTTCGACTCGCCGCGACCAGCGCCTCGGAGTGGTCCCGGACGACGCGGTAGAACCGCGCGAGCCGTGGGTTGAGGTCGTTCACCGACCCGTCCGACGGCTCGAGGTCGAAGAAGACCGCGCCGCCGCCGAGAAACGGCTCGTGGTACCGGTCGAACGCGACGGGCGCTCGTGCCGTGATCTCCGGGAGCAGCTGTCGCTTCCCGCCGGTCCACTTCAGAATCGGCTCCGCCATCTGGGTCGGCGTGTGGCGGCGGCGGGCTAAACTCGTCCGGCCTACTCTCCCAGCGTCAGCGACTCGGCGGCGGCGTTCCGGAGCGCGTCGGACCGGCCGTGGGCGCCGGGCGCGACGGCGACGGTCCGGACGCCGGCGGCGTTCGCGGCCTCCACGGCGGGTTTGAAGTCGGCGTCACGGGATGCGACGACGACGACGTCCGCGCCGTCCGTCACGGCGACGCGCGTGAGGTCGACCGCGAGGCGGACGTCCACGTCGCCGCTCGTGGTCACGGCCTCGAACCCGCGCGACTCGGCGGCGCGCACCAGTGACGGACTGGCGTGTTCGTCGAGGTACAGCCGCGTCAGCGCCGGCTGGCCGTGGTCGGCGGCGACCGCCCGCAGGTCGTCCAGGTCGACGTCGAACTCCTCGCGCAGCAGGTTCGGCCCGTCGACGAACAGCGCGACGCGCGTCTCGCCGCGGTCCAGGAGTCCCATGCGCCCCTGCCGCACGCGACGGGCTTACGGGCTTCGGCCCCTCGTTATCGTATCTAATAATCCGAGGAATAAATACAAGTAGGGACCGTGCAACCTCGCAGGCATGGAAGGGTACCTGGACGCCGGCGAACTGGCATCGCTGTGGATGGTCCCCACCCTGACCTACGGCGTCGGCGACATGCTGACCACGATGGCCGCGGTCAACGGCGTCAGCGCGCTCTCGGAGGGTAACCCGTTCGTCGCGACGGCGCTCGAGCTCGGCGGAACGCCGGGGTTCGTCACGCTGAAGCTCCTCGTGCTGCTCGTCGGCCTCGGCGTCGCGGTGCGCGCAGGCCGGTCGGAGGACCTCATCTCGTACTACGCGATGCCGACGCTCCTCGCCGTTCTCGGCGCGTTCCTGACGACGTACAACGCGCAGCTACTCATCGCGACATAAATCACCGGAGTACTCCGGCGGTCGACCGACAGGCGAGCCGTGCGTCCGTCGGGACGTGAGCACTATCGACGTCGCCAGTGTCCGCGAGTCGGTGTCCGGTCGTACGGCTGTCCCGCTCCCGGTCGCGCTCTCGCGCGTCGCGTTGCTCCTCCTCGTCGTCGCCGTCGGCGCGGCGCGACTCGCGGGGCTGACCGTGCCCGACCGGCCGCAGTGGGCCGTCTACCTGCTCGGGATGGTGGCGATGAACCTGCCCCACGGCGGGTACGAACACCTCGACAACCTCCGGCGTCGGACCGCGGGGTTCCAGACGCGGTACGTCGCCGCCTACCTCGCGCTTGCCGCCGGCTTCGTCGCGCTGCTGTTCGCCGCGCCGCTCGTCGGCCTCGCGCTCGCGTGTGGCGTCGTCGTCGCGAAAGGCGGGGGCGGCGGCCTGGCGGTGCTCGACGCGCTCGGTGTGGCCGACCACCTCCACGCCCGGCCACAGCGCGCGCTGGCGGCGCTGGTGCGCGGCGGCGCGCCGATGGCCGTCGGGCTGGCGGCGTTTCCGGCGGACTTCCGCGCCTTCTCGGCGCTGATGGTCGGCATCTTCGGCGGCACGCTCGGCTCGGTCGGCGGCGTCGAGACGGTCCGACTGCTCGTCGGCGGCGGCTACGCGCTGGCGCTCGCCACACACCTCTCGCTCGGCGCCGTCCGGGGCGGCGGGCGGTCGTGGCTCGTCGACGGCGGCGAGAGCGTCCTCCTCGCGGCGTACTTCGCCGTCGTTCCCGTCGTCCTCGCCGTCGGACTCTACTTTCCGCTCTGGTACTCCGCACGGCAGGTTGGCCGTGCCCGCCTCGTCGAGACGGACCCGTTCGACGGGCAGCGGGGCGGAGGGCCACTCGCGCTCCTCGGCGCCGACGACCCCCAGACGGTCGCGCTCGGGGCGTGGGGCGCGCTCGTCGGCGGCGCGCTGGCGACCGGCGCGCTGGCAGCCGGGCTGTTCCTGCTCGCGCCGGCGCCGCTCGGCGGCGGGCCGGTCCTCGCCGGCGCCGTCGCGTTCTGGTCGGTGTTCGTCTCCGTGATCGCCCTCCCACACGTCGTCGTCGGGTCGTGGCTGGACGGCGACCGTGGGATCTGGTACGTCCCATAGCAACTGGTAAGTCCCTCGCCCCGGAGGGCAGAGCATGGGACGAGCGTCGCCGCTGGCGAGAGCCCACGAGGACCGCGGCGCGCGCGTCACCGAGTTCGGCGGCTGGACGATGCCCGTCAGGTTCGACGGCACCCGCGTCGAACACGAGGCGGTCCGCGAGTCGGTCGGGAAGTTCGACGTCTCGCACATGGGCGAACTGCGCGTGACGGGGCCGGACGCCCCCGCGCTCGTCGACCGCCTCCAGACGAACGACGCCGGGACGCTCGCGCCCGGCGAGGCCCGCTACGGCGGCGTCACGGACGAGCGGGGGGTCCTCCTCGACGATACCGTCGTCTACCGGCGGCCAGACGAAGAGGACGAGCCGTCGTACCTGCTCGTCCCGAACGCCGGCCACGACGAGGAGGCGACGGCGCGGGCGGTCCGGGTCCGTGACGCCGCCGGCCTGACCGCCGACGTCGAGAACGCCACCGAGGATCTGGCGATGGTCGCCGTTCAGGGACCGGACGCCCCCGCGCTCGTCGACGACGCGACAGCCGCCGACGTCGCCACACTCGACCGGTTCGAGGTGACAACGGCCAAGCTCGGGGACGTCGACTGTCTCGTCGCCACGACGGGGTACACGGGCGAGGCCGGCGTCGAGGTGGTCTGCCCGTGGGACGCGGCGGCGCGGGTGTGGGCCGCGTTCGACTGCCAGCCCTGTGGCCTCGGGACGCGCGACACGCTCCGGCTGGAGATGGGCTACCTCCTGTCCGGACAGGAGTTCGACCCCGAGACGGAGCCACGGACGCCGTTCGAGGCCGGCATCGGCTTCGCCGTCGACCGTTCGACACCGTTCGTCGGTCGGGACGCGCTCGCCGGCGCGACCGACCCCGACGAACGGCTCGTCGGCCTCCGCCTCACCGAGCGAGGCGTCCCCCGGCACGGCTACCCGGTACTCGCCGACGGCCGGGAGGTCGGAACCGTCACCAGCGGCACCGTCAGCCCGACGCTCGACGAGCCGATCGCACTCGCGTACCTGCCGCGCGCACACCGCGACCCGGGGACAGCCGTCGCCGTCGAGGTGCGGGGCGACCCGGTCGCGGCGCGCGTGACGCGCCCGCCGTTCGTAGCCAGGACCGACACATGAGATTCGACTACCCACCGGAGCGACGGTACAGGCCGACCCACGAGTGGCTGACGGCGGACGAGCCACGGCGGGTCGGGGTCACCGACTTCGCACAGGACGAGCTGGGCGACGTCGTCTTCGTCGAACTGCCCGACCCGGGCGACCCGCTGACCGCGGGCGACGCGTTCGGCGTCGTCGAGTCGATCAAGGCCGTCTCGGACCTCTACGCGCCGGTCGACGGCGAGGTGGCCACAATCAACGAGTCGCTGTTCGACCGTCCGGAGCTCGTCAACGACGACCCGTACGGCGAGGGGTGGATGATCGAGGTACGGGTCGACGCGGCGGGCGAGCTCCTCTCGGCCGACGAGTACCGGGAGCAGGTGGAGTGATGCCCGGCGACGGCAGCCCCTACACCGCGCACCCGCCGACGGACCGGGCGGCGATGCTCGAGGCCGTCGGCGCGGAGCGCGTCGAGGACCTGTTCGACGTGCCGGAGGCCGTCCGGTTCGACGGCGACCTCGGCATCGAGGCGCGGAGCGAACGGGCGGTCCGACGCGAGGTCCGGTCCGTCCTCGACCAGAACGCCGACCTCGTGGAGTTCCTCGGGCGGGGCCACCACGCCCACTACGTCCCGAGCGTCGTCGACCACCTCGCCGACCGCTCGGAGTTCCTCACCTCCTACACCCAGTACCAGCCGGAGGTGACACAGGGGTTCCTCCAGGCGCTGTTCGAGTACCAGTCGATGCTCGTCGAGCTGACCGGTCTGCCGGTCGCGAACTGCTCGCTGTACGACGCCGCGACGGCGCTCGGCGAGGCCGCGCTCCTGGCCGCGCGGGTCCGGGAGGCGTCCGGCGAGACGGTGCTCGTGCCCGGCCACGTCGCGCCGGGGCGCCGGGCGGCGCTCGAGCGCTACGTCGACGGCGCCGGCCTCGCGGTGGCCACGTACCCGATGGCCGGCGGCACCGTCGACGTCGCGGCCCTGCGCGACGTCGTCGACGACGACACCCTGCTCGTCTACGCCGAGACGCCGACGGTCCGGGGCGCGGTCGAGCCGGCCCTCGACGCGGTCGGGACGGCTGCCGACGACGCCGACGCCCTGTTCTGTGTCGGGTCGGACGTCCTCGCGCTGGCGCTGCTCGAACCCCCCGCCGCAGCCGGCGCGGACGTCGTCGTCGGCGAGGCGGACGCGCTCGGCCTCGGGACCGGCTTCGGAACCGGTCACGGCCTGTTCGCCGCACGCGAGGCGTTCCTCCGGCAGATACCCGGCCGACTCGTCGGCGCGACGGAGGACGAGACCGGCCGGCGGGCGTACACGCTGACGCTCCAGACGCGCGAGCAGCACATCCGGCGAGAGCGCGCCACGTCGAACGTCTGTACGAACCAGGCGTGGCTCGCGCTTCGGACGGCGATACACGTCGCGACGCTCGGCGCGGAGGGGATGGTCGACCTCGCCGAGGACCAGGTGCGGTACGCCCGCGACGCGGCGGCGCGGCTCGACGACCTCCCCGGCGTGACGGCGCCCGCGGACGACGCCCACCACTTCCGGGAGTTCCCGGTCCGGGTGCCCGGCGACGCGGCGCGGGTGCGCGACGACCTCCGCGACGAGGGGTTCGCGGTCCACGCCGTCGACGACGACCTGATTCAGGTGTGTGTCACGGAGGAGACGGTCGCGGGCGTCGACGACCTGACCGCGGCGCTGGCGGAGGTGGTGTCGTGAGCGACGACGACCGCGGCTACACCTTCGACCAGGCGCGGTGGGCCGACGACGACGGCTACGTCTCCCTGCTCTCCGAGGCGGCGCCCGGGCGGGCAGAGCCCGGCGACGCGCTCCCGGACGACCTGACGCGGGACGAACTCGC
The DNA here is from genome assembly GCA_028274865.1 of Haloferacaceae archaeon. Classification (GTDB taxonomy): domain Archaea; phylum Halobacteriota; class Halobacteria; order Halobacteriales; family Haloferacaceae; genus A07HB70. Next base: position 5,975 of record JAQCMY010000286.1, read on the forward strand.
GCTTCCGGACCCGGCGGAGCCGACGGTGGTGCGCCACTACACCCGGCTGTCGGCGCTGAACTACGGCGTCGACGCCGGGCCGTACCCGCTCGGGTCGTGTACGATGAAGTACAACCCGGCGTTCTTGGAGGACGTGGCCGCCCTGCCGGAGGCGGCGGTCCACCCCGACCGACCCGACGAGTCGGTACAGGGTGTGCTGGAGATCCAGCACCGCCTCCAGCGCGCGCTCGCCAGGATCGGCGGGATGGACGCGGTGACGCTCCAGCCGCCGGCTGGCGCGGCGGGCGAGTTCACCGGCATCGAGGTGACGAAGGCCTACCACCGCGCGAACGGTGAGGGAGAGACGCGCTCGGAGGTGCTGGTGCCGTCGAGCGCTCACGGCACCAACTTCGCGACGGCGGCGATGGCGGGCTACGAGGTCGTCGAACTCCCGCCCGGCGACGACGGACGGGTGGACATCGACGCGCTGGCGGCCGCGGTTGGGCCGGAGACGGCGGCGCTGATGCTCACCAACCCGAACACCGTCGGTCTGTTCGAACGCGACGTCGTCGAGGCCGCCGAACTCGTCCACGACGCCGGAGGGCTGCTCTACTACGACGGCGCGAACCTGAACGCGCTGCTCGGGCGCGCTCGCCCCGGCGACATGGGGTTCGACGTGATGCACTACAACGTCCACAAGACGTTCGCGACGCCACACGGCGGCGGCGGACCGGGCGCCGGCCCCGTTGGGGTCGTCTCCGACCTCGCCGAGTTCCTGCCGACGCCACACGTCCGCGAGACAGACGACGGCTACGAGCGGTACGGGCCCGAGCGGTCGGTCGGGAAGGTCCACGGGTTCACGGGCAACTGGCTCGTCCTCCTGAAGGCGTACGCCTACGTCGCGCGCCTCGGCGACGAGGGGCTGCGCGACACGAGCGCGACGGCGGTGCTGAACGCCAACTATCTCGCCGAGCAGATCGGCCTCGACGTGCCGTACGGCCCGTTCCACCACGAGTTCGCGGCGACGGCTGGCGACCGGGACGCGGCAGACCTCGCGCGGGCCATGCTCGACCACGGGGTCCACCCGCCGACGACGAAGTGGCCGGAGTTCGTCCACGAGGCGATGCTGACCGAGCCGACCGAGGCCGAGTCGCGGCGCGACCTCGACGCCCTCGCGGCGGCGTTCGACGCCGCGGCGGCGGCAGACGACGAGACGGTCGCGAACGCGCCGGAGCGGACCGCGGCGCGCCGCATCGACCAGGTCGGGGCGGCGCGGGAGCCACGGCTGTCGTGGCAGGCGCTCGGCGACGAGAACGCCGGGACCGGGGACTGACCCGGCGACAGTGTCGAGCGCGCGCGAGACGGACCGCCACACGACGCGCCGTCGACGCGAGCGACGGCCCCGGGTCGTTCGACGACAACAGCGACGCTGTGGCGAGAGCCCTCTGCCGGGGGCTACCCCGCCTCGACGCCGTCGATGCGGACGAACGCGTAGCCACAGTCCGGACAGCGGAACTTCCGCTTCTCGCCGAGGTGGACGGTGGTTCGCGCCGCAGTGTAGAACTCGCGGTCGTCTCCGCAGTCGGGACACGACCGGGTGACGGTGTCGCTCACGCAGGCGGGTGCGGCTGGGGCGCTGTTGAACGCTTCGGTCGACCCGTGCCAGAAGGACGGACACCCGGCGGGGGCCGGGCGCCGACCGGCGCGACGGCGGGACCGGGCCGGCCCGCGGCGCGGGGCAGAACGCCGCGAGCGACCACGTATGGGGCAGAGTGGTCGTGTCGACCCTGACGGTCCGCACCGTCGCGGTACAGCTTCAGAACTCCTGACATATATCGGTTTCCCGGAGCGGAGCAGCCGTCGCATCCGGGCGAGGGCCGGAACGACGCCAGCTTCTTGTCCGATTCGACCGAACACCGGGTGTGACTGTCACGCTCTACGCACTCGACGGCTGTCCGTACTGCGAGAAGGTCCACGACGCGCTCGACGACGCCGGCGTCGACTACGAGACGGCGTGGGTCGAGGCGCTCCACTCCGAGCGAAACGAGGTGAAACGCGTCAGCGGCCAGCGTGGCGTCCCGGTCCTCGTCGACGACGGGCACGGGGTGACGATGGCCGAGAGCAGCCGCATCCTCGAGTACGTCGACCGGAGCCTCGCGTGAAGATATACACCGGCCGGGGCGACGACGGCCTGACCGACCTCCGGGACATGTCGCGGGTGTCGAAGACCAGCTCCCGCATCGAGGCCTACGGCACCGTCGACGAGGCAAACGCCCTCGTCGGGACCGCACGACCGACGGGCTACGACGACGTCGACGGCTGGCTCGGGACGGTCCAGAACCACCTCCACGTCGTCCAGGCCGACTTCGCCAACCCCGACCCCGACGACGAGGACCCGAAGGTGGCCGCCTCACACGTCGAGTGGATCGAAGGCGTAATCGACACCGCCGACGAGGAACTCGACCCGCTCGAGAGCTTCATCCTGCCCGGCGGCTCCGAGGCGGGCGCGACACTCCACCACGCCAGGGCGGTCACCCGCCGCGCCGAGCGTCGCGCCGTCGCGTTCACGGCAGACGAGCCGGCGAACGACGAGGCGGTCGTCTACCTCAATCGCCTCTCGGACGCGCTGTTCACGCTCGCACGCCTCGTCAACGCCCGCGAGGGAGTCGAGGAGGAACAGCCGACGTACTGACCGGGGCTGCTCCGCCCCGACTCGGAAACGCTTTTACCCGCTCTCGGGGTACCCAACGCTGTGGGTTGGTGGTCTAGTCCGGTTATGACGGCTCCTTCACACGGAGCAGGTCGGCGGTTCGAATCCGCCCCAACCCATCCGGCTTTACCGGCGAATCACCCCCCGGCAGAAGGGTCCTTTTTCCAGCCGCGGAGATCGGCGATGAGCCGCGCCGACACCCCGACGTCGACGACCTCCCGCCGGCAGTCTGTGAGTGGTGCGGCGAGCAGATCGTCGACGAGGAGCGCGCCTGTCCCGTCCCCGGGCGGTTCGCGACCGGAGATGCGGCGTGATCCCGACGACGCTCGCGGCGACGGTCGTCTTCGCGACAATCCCTGTGGGCTTCTACACGGGGTACCGGGCCGGCGTCGAGACGAGCGACCTCGCCGACGTCGTCGTTGAACTCGAGGAGCGTGATGAGCGGTGAGGCGACACTCTTTCCTGTCAACGACGTCGACGACGCGATGGGGACGAAGCAGATTCGGGTTAGCGAAGACCTCTACGCTCGCGTTCGGAGCGAGAACACGGAAGACGAGACGCTCGCAGAGACGCTGGAGCGACTCGTCGACGACTACACACTCATCGACTTCGCGAACGACGCTGCCGAGCTCGACCCGGACGGGAGCGTTCGCGAGGCTGTCGACGGGGCCGCCGAGGCACCGGACCCGGACGAGTGATTCTGGACACCGTCCTGCTCGGCGACCTCGCAGACCTGGTGCCGTCGGCGATGGCGTCAGCGCGCGACC
>JAQCMY010000290.1 GCA_028274865.1 Haloferacaceae archaeon
TCGAGGAACAGCGGTCGGTCCTCGCGGACGTACCGGAACTCCGCGGGCAGGTCCTTCGCGCGCCGGGCCTCGACCGTCAGCCGCCCGCTGCTCGTGGAGAGGTCGACGTTCGCCGCCGTCACGCCGGCGAGGTCGAGCACCAGCAGGTAGGCGTCGTCGCTCTCGAGCAGGTCGGCGAACACCGCGTCGGGGAGTTCGCGGAGCGCCTCGCGCAGTCCTGACATGGCCGGCGGTAGGGCTGGCCGGTCGAAAAAGGCCGCGGTCCCGTCCGCTCGGCGTCGCTCGCGGCGCCAGCAGCCGGGGCCAGACACTTGCCGGACCGGCCCCAAGCACGGCCATGACCGACGACGCTCGCCGGGAGGCGGGCTTTCGCGACCGCACCCGCGTCGCCGAGGCACGAACCCGCCTGCTCGACCGCGTCGAGCCACACGACCGGACCGACCCGCTCCCCGTCTCGCGGGCCGACGGCCGGGCGCTCGCGGCCCCCCTCGCCGCGGCGCGGGACGTGCCGGGCTACGACCGCGCCGCCGTCGACGGCTGGGCCGTCCGGGCAGCGGACACGTTCGGCGCCTCCGACCGCGCGCCGGAGGCGGTCGACGTCCTCGCCGACGGGACGCCGGAGGGAGCCGACCGGGTCGTCCCCGGCGCCGCCGCGCGCGTCCACACCGGCAGCCCGCTGCCCGACGGCGCCGACGCCGTCGTGATGGTCGAACACGCCGAACGGGTCGGCGGCGCGCTCGACGTGTTTCGCGCGCTCGGGCCGGGCGAGAACGTCGGTCCGCGCGGCGAGGACGTCGAGGAGGGCCAGCACCTCTACGACGCCGGCCACCGTCTCCGGCCCTCGGACCTGGGGCTGCTCACCGCCGCCGGCCACACGAACGTCGAGGTGACCGCGCGTCCCACGGTCGGCGTCGTCCCGACCGGCGAGGAGCTGGTCCGCCCCGGTATCGACCCGGATCCGGGCGAGGTGACGGAGACGAACGCGCTCACCGTCGCCGGCCTCGTTTCGCGGTGGGGCGGCGTCCCGACCCACCGCAACCCGGTCACCGACGACGCGTCCGCACTCCGGGCGGCGATCCAGCGCGACCTCCACCGCGACGTCGTGGTGACGACCGGCGGCTCGTCCGTCGGGGAACGCGACCTCGTGCCGGACGTCGTCGACGACATGGGCGAGGTGCTCGTCCACGGCGTCGCGCTGAAGCCCGGCCACCCCGTCGCGCTCGGCGTCGTCGAGGAGACGCCCGTGCTCGCCCTGCCGGGCTACCCCGTCGCCTGTATCGTCAACGCCGTCCAGTTCCTCCGGCCCGTGCTGAAACGCGTCGGCGGCCTCCCCTGTCCGGACCTGCCGACCGTCGCGGCGACGCTCGACCGGAAGGCACCGAGCGAACCGGGCGTGCGGACGTTCGTCCGGGTCGAGCTGCGCGAGGACGGCGGCGACCGACGCGCCGTCCCCGTCCGCGCCGGCGGGTCGGGTGTCCTCTCGTCGGTCGCGCTCGCGGACGGCTGGCTCGTCGTCCCGGAGGACCGCGAGGGCGTCCCGGCCGGCGAGCGCGTCGACGTAGAACTGTGGGAGGCCGTGCCGTGAGCGCGGGCGTCTTCGACGGGCTCTCGCTCCGGCAGCGGGGAGCGGTCGGCGCGCTGGCCGCCGTCGCCGTCGCCGCGGGCGGCGGGCTCGCGGTCCTCCGGCTCCCGTCCCCGGTCGGCGTGGTCGGTGCGCTCGGGGCCGCCGCCGGTACGGGAACTGCGCTCGTCCTGTTCGTCGAGACGGTCGGCGAGCGCGAGCGGGCCCGGGACCGCCAGCGGCGACAGGAGCGAGCGCACGAGCACAGCCGAACGGAGTCCTCCGAGAGCAGCCGCGACGCCGAACGCGAGCGTTCTCCCGACTGACCGCCCGCCCGTTTTTGTTCCGCCCGCCCCGTCACCGGGTATGGAACGAAAGGAGTTCCGCGACCTCGCGCCGCCGGAGCGGGCCCGCGAGGTCATCGCCGGACTCGACCTGTCGCCCGGGACCGAGCGTGTCCCGCTCGTCGACGCCCGCGAGCGGGTACTCGGGGAGCGCGTCGACGCCGGACTCGACGTGCCGGGGTTCGACCGCGCGAGCGTCGACGGCTACGCCGTCCGGGCCGAGGACACGTTCGACGCGGGCGAGGCCTCGCCCGTCTCGCTGACCCACCTCGGCGCCGTCCACGCCGGCGAACCGGCCGACGTGGCGGTCGAGCCGGGCGGCTGCGTCGAGGTGTCGACCGGGTCCGTGCTCCCGCCCGGCGCCGACGCCGTCGTGATGGTCGAGGACACCGAGACGGCCGGCGAGGCGGTGCTCGTCCGCGACCGGGTCGCGCCGGGCGACCGGGTGATGTTCGCCGGCGCGGACGTCGCGGCGGGCGACCGCGCTCTCGGGCCGGGGACGACGCTGACGAGCCGCGAGGTCGGCCTGCTCTCGGCGCTCGGCCTCGACGAGGTGCCGGTCCGGGCGCGCCCTACGGTCGGTATCGTCTCGACGGGCGACGAACTCGTCCGCCCCGGCGAGGCGCTGGACTCCGCGCGCGGCGAGATATACGACGTGAACTCCTACAGCGTCGCCGCCGCGGTGGAGGAGGCCGGCGGCGTCCCCCGTCTGTACCCCCACGCCGGCGACGACTACGACGAGATGGAGCGGCTGCTCCGCGAGGCCGCCGTCGAGTGTGACCTCGTGCTCTCCTCGGGGTCGACGAGCGCCAGCGCCGTCGACGTCATCTACCGCGTCATCGAGGACGGCGGCGACCTCCTCCTCCACGGCGTCGCGGTGAAGCCGGGCAAGCCGATGCTCGTCGGTCGGCTCGGCGGGTCGGCGTACGTCGGCCTCCCCGGCTACCCCGTCTCGGCGCTGACCATCTTCCGGACGTTCGTCGCGCCCGCCGTCCGCGAGGCGGCGGGCCTGCCGGAGCCCCGGACCGCGACCGTCGAGGGGCGGATGGCCGTCCGCGAGCGCTACGCCGAGGGCCGCCTGCGCCTGATGCCCGTCGGCCTCGTCGACCCCGGCCCGGATGAGCGGTCGGCCCCCGACGACCTGCTCGTCTACCCGGTCGACAAGGGCAGCGGCGCGACGACGAGCCTGGTCGAGGCGGACGGCGTCGTCGAGATGGACCCCGACACCGAGTATCTCGACCGGGGCGAACGGGTCAGTGTCCGCCTGTTCTCGCCGGACGTCCGGCCCCCGACCCTGCTCCTCGCGGGCGAGGACGACCCCGCGCTCTCGCGGCTGCTCGACCGGGTCGAGCGCCCGCGGCACCTCCCCGTCGGGTCGCGCGAGGGGCTGCGCCGCCTCCGCGAGGGTGCGGTCGACGCCGCCGTCGTCGCCGGGCCGACCGAGCGGTCGGTCGAGTCGGTCGCGGTCGCCTCGTGGCGCCGCGAGTGGGGCCTCGCCGTCGCGGAGGGAGCGGGCGTCGACGGGCTGGCGGACCTGGTCGACCGCGACTGCCGGTTCGTCAACCGAACCGGCGCGTCCGGACTCCGGACGAGCCTCGACGACGCGATGGGCGAACTCGCCGTCGACCGCGGCGCCGACCGGCGGGCCCTCACCGCCGACGTCGACGGCTACGGCGCCGGCGTCCGCGCCCACGAGAGCCCCGTCAGGGCGGTTGCTCGCGGCGACGCCGACGCGGGGCTGGCGCTCCGGGCGACGGCGGACCGGCTCGACTGCCCGTTCGTCTCGCTCGGCGCGCAGCCGGTCCGGGTGCTGGCTGCGCCCGCTCGCGCGGCGAAGCCGGGGGTGCAGACGCTCGCCGCCGCCGTCGCGGGCGGCGCGGCGTTCGACGGACTGTCGGGCTACGACGAGGCCAGCTCCGCGAACGACGAGACGCGGTAGTCCGCGCGGACGCAGTAGCCCCGCCGGTCCGACCCGTGGCGCTCGACGTGGACGGCGTCGAGCCCCGCCGCCCACGCCGCGCCGACGTCCGAGGGCATGTCGCCGGCGAGGACGCCCCGGTCGCCCCGCTCGGCGTTCAGCCCCGCGAGCGCCCGGTCGACGGGTCCGGGGTCGGGCTTCCAGCCCGTCTCGTCCGAGCAGCAGACCACGACGTCGAGGGCGTCGTCGAGGCCGAGCGCAGCCAGCACCGGCTCCGCGAGAAACGGCTGGCAGTGCGTGACGACGCCGGTCGGGACGTCGAGGTCGGCGACGAACGCCGCGTCGGGGTGGAGCCGCGTCGCGGCGGCCCGCTCGGCCGGGCGCTCGGCGGCGTGGAGCGCGCGCCAGAACGCCGGCGGGTCGATCCCCCACCGCCGCAGGAGCGCGTTTCGCTCGCCCGCAAGCCCGTGCCAGAGCAGGGCGACCTCGTGGTCGGTGAACTCGCGCCCGAGGCGCCTGCCCGCCCGGTCGAACGTCGCGCGGGCGTACGTCCAGTCCGCGTCGACGAGCGTCCCGTCGAGGTCGAACAGCCAGAAGTCGTAGCCCGGCAGGTCGTCCGGGTCGGGCGTACTCATCTGTATCACGGTACGGCGCCGGCGCGCAAGTGCCTTCCGCCCTACCGCTCGTCGTCGAACAGCCGCGCGAGGCGGAGGTCCCTGTCGGTGATTCCGCCCTCCTCGTGGCTGGTCAGCCGCACCTCGACCTCGCCGTACCGTATCTCGACCGTCGGGTGGTGGAACTCCTCCGCTGCCACCTCGCCGACGTCGCCGGCGAAGCCGACGCCGTCGAGGTAGTCGTCGAACTCGTACACCCGGACGACCTCGTCGCCGTCGCGGCTCCAGCCCTCGGGGAGGTCGGCTGCTATCTCCTCGTCGTCGAGCAGTCGTGCCACGTCCTGTTTCGGACCGCCGCGTGTAACGTCTGCGGGTCAGTCCTCGGCGCTCGCCTCGGCGTCCGCGGGCGCCCCGCCGTCGTCGACCTCCGGCTGTTCGACAGTCGGGTCGAACAGCGCCATCGCCGTCTGAATCGTCGTCCAGTCGTCGGCCTCTGCGGCGGCCTTCAGGCTCCGGGTCGGCGGCGCGAGCAGCGAGTTGACCAGCGAGTCCGCGAACGCCTCGATCGCCTCGTGCTGGTCGTCGGTCAGGTCGCCGTCGCCCTCCGCCAGCCGGGAGCGCAGGCGGCCGAGTTCGGCCCGCTTCATCCGCTCTGCGCCCTCGTACATCGCGCCGACCGCCTCGTCGGCGCGCTGGCGCTTGTAGCTCCGGAGCAGGCGCTCGAACTCGTCGTCGACCATCGCCGCGACGGCCTCTGCCGCCGCCTCACGCCGCTCGCGGGTCCGCTCTGTCACCGACCGCAGGGCGTCGACGTCGCGGACGACGACGCCGGGTTCGCTCCGGGCCGCCGGGTCGACGTCCCGCGGCACCGCGAGGTCGACCACGACCGTCTCGCCCGCCGACGCCAGCGCCTCGCGGCCGAACACCGGGTCGGCGCTCGCCGTCGCCGTCACCACCACGCCGGCGTCGGCGACACGGTCGGCGGCGTCGGCGAGCGGCACCGCCGTCGCCGCCCCGTCGGCGTCTGCGGCGAGGTCCTCGGCGCGTTCGACCGTCCGGTTCGCGACGACGAGGCTGCCCACCCCGGCGTCGACGAGCGCCCGTGCCGCGGTGCGGCCCGTCTCGCCCGCGCCCACGACCAGCGCCGTCGCGCCGGCGAGTGTCGTCTCCGCGCGGGCGGCCTCGACCGCGGCACGGGCGAGCGACGTCGTCCCCTCGTTTATCGACGTCTCCGTCCGGGCGCGTTCGCCGACGTGGAGCGCCTTCCGCACCGCCGACTCCAGCGTCGGCCCGAGCGCCCCGGTTGCCTCCGCCGCCGCGAGCGCGTCGCGCATCTGCCCGAGAATCTCGTCCTCGCCGAGCACCTGCGACTCCAGCCCCGCGGCGACCCGGAGGAGGTGTCGGAGGCTCTCCTCGTGGCCGAGACGGTCGACCGCGCCGTCGCGGACGTCCGGCGCGAACGACGCGAGCGCCTCGCGACCTTCCGCGGGCCGGTCGGTGACGACGTAGGCCTCTGCCCGGTTACAGGTGTGGAGCGCGAACGCCTCCCGGACCGACCCGTGGCGCGACACCTCGTTGAGGGTCGCCCGGATGCCGTCGCCGCCCGCGGCACCGATCTCGTCGAGGGTCGCACGCCGGTGGGTGACGACCACGCCCGTCACGACGCCGTCGTGCTCCACTACGGTTCACCCCCCGTACCCTCGGCTGGCTCGCCGAGCACCACCGCCGCCGCCCGGTCGACAAACCGCTCGACCCGGCTGTCCTCGCCGTCGCGCGCCGCCGACCAGACCTCGTCGTCGCGGACTGCGGCCCGGACCGCGTCGCGGCGACGGTCCGGGCCCACGCCGTCGTCGCGCAGGTCGGCGCGAAGCCGTCCGGCTGCGTCGGCGACCAGCCCCGCGCCGTCGACCTCTCGCTCGACCCGTTCCCTGAGGACACGCGCGAGCGCCGGACACGCGCCGCCGGTCGTCAGCGCGGCGCGCACGTCGCCGTCGCTCGTCGTCGCGGGGACGGCAACCTCGCCCGCCGGCCGACCGCCGGCCTCGTCGGCGCGGTTGACCAGCGCACCCCGGCTGCGAGCCGCCCGTGCGACGGCGTCGTTCACCGCCGGGTCGTCGGTCGCACAGACGACGACGGCGGGGTCGTACTCGTCGACGAGGGTCGACGCCTCTGCCGGCGCGACCGCGCGGTCGACCCGGTCGGCGCCGCCGTACTCCGCCGCCGGGAACGCGGGCGAGACGACGACGACCCGCGCCTCGGCGCCGAACGTCCGGGCGCGGCGGGCGCCGACCGACCCGCCGCCGACGACGACAACCGTCTCGTCCGAGAGGTCGTGTGCCAGTGGGATCATTCGGTGTTCGCGCTGGCGCGTTCTGTCAGCCGGATCCCGGTCTTCTTCAGGATGCTGGTCGAGAACAGCGTGTCCCAGTCGCCGTCGCCGACGTCCCAGTGCTCGGCCATGACCTCGCGGACGCGTTCGACGCGGGCCGCGCTCTCGGCCTCGCTCCGGCCGTGGGTCATCGCGAAGAAGTTGTACGGCCAGACCCCCTCGTGGCGCGGGCGCTCGTAGCAGTGTGTGACGAACTCGAGGCTCGCGACCGCCTGGCCGACCTCCTCGACGAGGCCGTCCGGCACGTTCCAGACGGTCATCCCGTTCTCCGTGTAGCCGAGCGCGTAGTGGTTCGGGACGACACCGACACGCCGGATCTTCCCCTCTCGCCGGAAGCGTTCGACCGTCTCGAGCACCCACGACACCTCCGTCTCCAGGGCGTCGGCGACGTCGCGGTAGGGCGTCTCCGTCGTCGGCAGGCCGTCCTGAATCTCGACGACCAGGTCGCGCTCCGCCGGCGTGAGCGTCGTCCGCTCTGTCTGTCTCACGTCCGGCGCCAGCCCGGAGCGGTCGACGCCGCCGTCGGCGACCGGGCCGTCGACGAGGAACTTCGCCTCGACCCGGAACTCCCGCTGTTTCGGCAGGTTGTACGTCGGCTGGCCCGTCTCGGCCTCGATCTCGGCCAGCACCGCCTCGACGGACTCGTCGGCGACGCTGAGGACGAACCAGACGTTGAGGTGCGGGTGTTCGCGCTCGTAGTTGTGCGCCACCTCGCGGCGGCTGTTTATCTCCTCGACCACCTCGTCGAAGCGGTCTTCGGGGGCGTGGGTCGCGACGAGCGTCGCGGTTCCGCCGATCGCCTCGGCGTTCACGAGGGCGCCGAACCGCGAGAGTGTCCCCGCCTCGTCGAGGGCGCGGACACGAGCGGCCAGGTCGCCGGCGCTCACGTCGACGCCGCGCTCTCGGAGCGCGGCTGCCGCCGGCTCGAACGGCTGCTCGACGACCGGGAACCCCCCCTGGAAGGCGTTTATGACCGCCCGGTCGAGGCGGTCGAGCGTCACGGCCTCGCTCATTGCTGCCGGGTCGGATCCCTCCCGGCATAAGCGTCTCGTTCGCGGTACCTCGGGCGGCTCACTCCGGCGGCTCCGCCGCCTCGGTCACTGCCGTTCCCTGCCTCCGTTCGGCACGGCCTCACGGGAACTCCGTCGTGGCTCCCTGTTCCCCAGAGCCACACACTCGCCGCGCTCCGCTCTCGCGCCACGCTACGGCGCGTCGTCGCGCGCCGCCTCGCCGTCGGTCCGCACGCCGGTCACCCGGTGGCCGAGCGCCTCGACGCCCTCGACGACGGCGACGTGGTCCGCGCTCGCCGGGTAGTAGAACACGAGGTCGAACGAGCCCTCGCGGAGGAGCTGCTGGCACTCCCAGACGAACTCGTCGTCGTCGAGCCGTCGGCCCTGGAACTGGTTCGAGGCGAACTCCGGGTCGTCGTTGCCGGCGTAGATGTACGTCTCGCCCTCCGTCGCCGCCGGGCTGTGCCGCGCGACGACGTCGTTCAGGTCGACGGTCAGCTCCTGCATCTCGAGGTCCTGGTCGCCGCCGAAGTCAGTGTGGACCACGGCGCCGTTCAGCGTCACCTCCCCCGGCTCCAGTAGCGCCTCCGTCCGCCGGTACAGGTCTGCGTCGAGCGTCTCTGTCATGGCCGTCAGTCGGGTCTCGCCGGGCTTACCCGTGGCGGTCCGTCCCTGCTGGTCACAAGACACATGCCGGGGCGACGTGACGCTGATTCCGTGACGAGACGGGAGGCGCTCGCCGACGCCACCGACGCCGCCCGCGGCGCCCTCGGACGGCTCCACGAACGCCTGCTCCAGCGACAGGTCAGCCCCGAGAACGTGCCGACCCACGTCGCCATCATCCAGGACGGCAACCGGCGCTACGCCCGTGCCCGCGGCGACGCCGCCCCCGAGGGGCACCGCGCCGGCGCGGACACGACCGAGCAGGTGCTGTCGTGGTGTGCCGACCTCGGCGTCGCGGAGCTCACCCTCTACGCCCTCTCGACGGAGAACTTCGACCGGCCCGAGCGGGAGCTCGACCCGCTGTTCGACCTCCTCGAGTCGAAGCTCCGGGAGTTCGCCGACGCCGACGAGGTCCACGAGCGCGGCGTCCGGGTGCGCGCCATCGGCGACCTGCGCCGCCTCCCGCCGCGGGTGCGCGACGCCGTCACCTACGCCGAGGCACGCACCGCCGGCTACGACGACTTCCGGCTGAACGTCGCGCTCGCGTACGGCGGCCGCGCGGAGCTGCTCGAGGCTGCCCGCGCCGTCGCCCAGGACGTGCGCGACGGAGCGCTCGCCCCCGCCGACGTCGACGCGGACGAGGTCGAGCGCCGCCTCGCCGGCCCCGCCGTCCGGGACGTCGACCTGATCGTCCGGACGGGCGGCGACGAGCGCACCTCGAACTTCCTGCCGTGGCAGGCCGCCGGCAACGAGGCCGCCGTGTTCTTCTGTGCGCCGTACTGGCCGGCGTTCTCGAAGGTCGACCTCCTGCGTGGCGTCCGCACCTACCAGGCGCGCGAGGAGTCGTGGCGCGCCAGCCGGGCCGACCGGGCCGCCGCCATCGTCGGCGCCGTCGGCGAGACGAGCGCCGCCGAGGCTCGCGCCGCGGTCGGACGCCTGCGCGAGCGGGTGTCGGGCCGGACCGCGCGTGCAGCCGAGAACGCGCTGCCGGAGACCGACGGCGGGCGAGAGCCGGCGGGCGAGCGCGCGGACTGACCGACGGCCACGCTACCAGCCGAACTACGCCGAGACTCGCCTCGTTCGGCCTACCGCCCGAACTTCCGGCAGACTCGCTTCGCTCGCCTGCCGGCGTTCGGACGGTTCGCTCCGCTCACCGTCCGAACCGCCGTCGGTCGACCGACGAGGTTCGGCCTACCGTCCGAACCGCCGCTGTCGGCTCTGGTAGTCGAGCAGCGCCCGCAGGTAGTCCCGCTTCCGGAAGTCCCGCCAGTTCACGTCGGTGAAGTAGAGCTCGGAGTAGACCGACTGCCAGATCATGAAATCCGAGAGCCGCTCTGCCCCGGTCTTGATCAGGAGGTCCGGCTCCTCCGGAAAGACGAGACGGTCCTCGACGGTGTCGGCGTCCACCTCCTCGGGGTCGACCTCGCCCGCGTCGACCTCGTGGGCGAGCGCCCGCGTCGCAGCCGCGAACTCCCGCTTGCCGCCGAACCCGACGTTCACCTGGACGGGCGCGCCGACGGGGTCGGTGTCGCCGGGGCCCCGAACCGCGAGGGGCCGGGGGCTGTCGACGTCGGCGAGCGCGCGTTCGATCGTGGGCACGACGGCCTCGTCGAGGACGGAGACGCTCACCGAGACGCGCTCGGCGCCGTGGTCGAACGCCCAGCCGAGGAACCGCTCGAACGTCACGTAGGCGCCCTGCTCCAGCAGGTCCCGCTCGGTGATGACGACCGCGACGGACTCGGGGGGGATCGCGCCTCGCCGACGGCGCAGGCGCACCAGGAGCGCGAGCGCGCGGTCGTACGGGTTCACGCCTGCTTGTCGGGCGTCTGCGCTCCTGATTGTTCCGTTCCCGGCCGACGGTTCGGGAGCGTTAAGTGCGCGTCAGCGGTAGCACGTATCGTGACGGACCCTCTCCGGCGGGCGGGCGGCTTCGCCGCCGTCGGGACGCTCGCGCTCGCCGCGCCGGCGCTCGGGCGGGCCGCCGCCATCCCGTTCGCGCTGGTGGCGGTCTGTGCGGCGTTCGTCGTCGACGAGGGGGCCCTGTTCGACCTGTTCGCCCGGCCGGGCGACGAGCGCGAGGGCCGGCTCTCCGGGCTGGCCGGGTTCGCGCTCGCTGCCGCCGGGCTCGCGGTGCTGACGGCCTTCTCCGGCTCTGCCGCGACGATGCCCGTCCCGGTGTACGTCGCGAGCGTCCTCGTCCTCGCGTACGGCAACCTCGGCGAGCGCCTCGTCGAGCGCTCGACGGACGACCCGTTCCTCGCGACGGCGGGGTTCGCGACGGCCGGATTCGCCGCCGCGCTGGCGGGACAGACCGCCGTCGTCGGCCTCGCCGCCGACCCGTCTGTCGCCGCGCCGCGGTTCGCGTTTCTCGCCGCCGCCGCGGCACTCGCAGCCGCGCTCTTTCGAACGGTACTGTACGTCCAGGACGACCCGCTGGTGATGGTGAGCGTCGGCGTCCTCCTCTGGCTGTTCGACGCCGTCGCCGTCGACGTCACCGCCACGGCAGTCGGCGTCGCGCTCGCGCTCACCGCCGTCCTCGGCGTCGTCTCCTACGTAATCGGCACTGCGAGCGTCACCGGTATGCTGACCGGCGTCCTCCTCGGCCTGCTCACCGTCGTCCTCGGCGGCTTCGGCTGGCTGCTCGTCCTGTTGACCTTCTTCGGTGTCGGCGGTCTCTCGACGAAGTTCCGCTACGAGCGGAAGCTCGAGCGCGGCGTCGCGGAGGACGACGGCGGCGCGCGCGGCACGGAGAACGTGCTCGGAAACGCCGCCGTTGCCCTCGTCGCCGTCGTCGGCTTCGCCGCCGCCGACCTCGTGCCCGGCCGCCCCGTCGACCCGGCGGTCTTCCGCCTCGTCTTCGCCGGGTCGCTCGCCGCCGCGATGGCCGACACGCTCTCCTCGGAGGTCGGCGGCCTGTTCGACGGTCCGCGGCTGGTCACGACCCTGGAGCGTGTCGCGCCCGGCACCGACGGCGCCGTCACGTGGCAGGGAACGGCTGCGGGTGTCGTCGGCGCGGCGACGGTGGCCGCCGTCTCGCTCCTGTTCGTCACCGCACCCGCCGCCGTCGTCGCCGGCGTCGTCGCCCTCGCCGGCGTCACCGGGATGTTCGCCGACAGCCTGCTCGGCGCAACCGTCGAGGGCGACCGGGTCGGCAACGAGGCCGTGAACCTGCTCGCAACCGCGACGGGCGGCGCCGTCGCCGTCGTGCTCGCCGTCGCGCTCGCCCCCCTGCCGTGATTCGGCGCGCCGGCCCCGCAGACCGGCCGGGCTGTCGCGCGCTCCAGTCACACCTCCCCGAGCGCGCACCGGCGCTCCTCGCGTCGGAGGTCGGCGACCTGCTGGCCGCCGGGCCGCGCGGCGCGCCCGTCGGCTACCTGCTCGCGGTCGGCGGACTCGACGGCGACACGTCGGCGGTCCACCTCGCGGAGCTCGTCGTCGCGCCCGAGGCCCGACGGTCGGGCGTCGGCGGGGCGCTGCTCGACGCCTGCTGTGCCCGCGCCGGCGCCGTCACGGCGCTCGTCGCGCCCGAAAACGAGGCGGCGCTGGCGCTCTACCGGTCGCGCGGGTTCGAGCGGGTCGACCGGCGTCCGGACGCGTTTGCCGCCGGCCCGGCGCTCGTCCTCAGGCGGCCAGCTGGTCGGCAGTCCTGATCCGCACCTCGACGGGCCGCTTGACGAACTCGCCCGTCTCGCGCGCCACGACCTCCTCGACGCCGTGCTCCGCGAGGATATCGAGCAGGCGCTGTGTCAGGCTGCCGTCGAGGACGACGGCGTGTGGCGGCTCGTCCGCGTCGCCGACTGCCGTCGCCGCCCCGTCGGCAGGCGCCTCGTCGAGAATCGCGAGGTCGGCGTCCAGCAGCCGCACGCTGTCCGTCCCGCCGCCGACGACGGCGCGGGCGTGGGCGGCGAGCGAGTCCGGTTCTGGCTCTGGCTCTGGCTCCGGGTCCGCGCCGGAGTCGGCGCCCTCTCGCTCCGGCTCCGGCGTCGGGTCCGCGTCCGCGCCGGACGCCGCCGCGTCCCGCTGGTCGCTCTCCGGCTCCGTCCCGGCATCGACGGTCACCGTCCCGCCGTCCGTCCCGGCAGCCGCGTCGCCCGCGACGGCGTCTCGGGCGCGCTCGTCGTCGGGCAGGTCGGCTGCCTCGACCTTCTCCTGGAGCGCCCGGACCACCTCGTGTCGGGGCAGGTCCTCGACGGACCGACCGTCGGGCGCGAAGGCGACGTAGTCGACGTCGCCCACCTGCCGGAGCTCCCGGAGGATCAGCTCGCCGCCGCGGTCGCCGTCGAGAAAGGCCGTCACCGTCCGGTCCCGTGTGAGCCCCGCGACGGCGTCGGGGACGTCCGTCCCCTCGACGGCAACGGCGTTCTTGATCCCGTACTTCAGAAGCGTCAGGACGTCTGCGCGCCCCTCGACGGCGATGACGGCGTCGGCGTCCCCGACGCGCGGGCCGGCAGGCAGACCCTCGTACTCGGTGACGTCCGCCACCCGGACGGCCTCGCGAACCTCCGCCTGTATCTCCTCGCTCGTGGTGATCGACTCGTCGAACGCCTCGCCGAGCAGCTCCTTCGCCCGTTCGACCACCTCGCGGCGCTTTGCCTGCCGGACGTCCTCGATGTCGGTCACCTCGACGCGCGCGCGACAGGGCCCGACACGGGTAATGGTCTCGAGCGACGCCGCGAGGATGGCCGTATCGACGCGGTCGAGGCTGGAGGCGATCGTCACGTCTCCGAACGACTGTCCCGCCTCGCTCGACACCTCGACGTCGATGCGACCGACCTTCGAGGACTGCTGGAGGTCGCGCAGGTCCAGCTCCTCGCCCAGCAGCCCCTCCGTCTGCCCGAATATTGCCCCGACGACGTCACTCCGCTCTACGACTCCGTTTGCGGTCACGTCCGCGCGAATCAGGTATTTGAAGGTATCGTCCACGTAGCTCTCCTCCTCCGGGCCGCGACGGTCCGTCGGACCGCCGCTCGTTGACTTATATACTCGGTGCGTGCGGGATATAGGTGTCGCAGGCGTGGACTGTCCCGCCGGTCTGTCGTATCCACGACCGGCCGGTCTTCGTCGCCGAGCGTTGAAGAGAAATTCTCTTCTCTTCCGGACAGTGAATCACTAACGGCAACCTTTAGGTTCGTTTGGCGATAAATACTGCCACGATGAGTCGAACGACGAGAGACTACCTGTGGGTCGGTGCGCTCGCAGTCGTCGTGGCGTTCGCGGTGCCGTGGTTCCTCTGGCGGAACGCCACGGTCGTCGCCGGGCTTCCGGTCTGGCTGTGGTGGCACGTCGGCTGGATGCTCCTCGCGTCGGTCACGTTCTACCTGTTCACGCGGTCGGCGTGGGACCGTCTGATGACCGGACCGGTCGCGGGCAGGACGGGGGGGTCGCGCGATGGCTGAGCCCGCGCTCCAGGCGTGGACCGAGCCCGCGCTCCAGGCGTGGACCGAGCCCGCGCTCCAGGCGTGGACCGAGCCCGCGCTCCAGGCGTGGACCGGCGAGACGACGCTCCAGGCCGGCATCGTCGCCGTCTACCTGACGGTCGCGCTGGCGATTGGCCTCGTCGCCTACCGTGTCACCGGCAGCGACGCCGAGGACTACTACCTCGCCTCGCGGTCCATCGGGACGGTGGTCCTGCTGTTCACGACGTTCGCGACCCTGCTGTCGGCGTTTACCTTCTTCGGCGGCCCGAACGTCGCCTACGCGTTCGGGCCCGAGTGGATCCTCGTGATGGGGCTGATGGACGGCGTGCTGTTCGCGGTGCTGTGGTACGTCATCGGCTACAAGCAGTGGCTGGTCGGACGCGAACACGGCTACGTCACGCTCGGCGAGATGCTCGGTGACCGGTTCGGCTCGCCCGCGCTCCGGGCGCTGGTTGCGGGCGTGAGCATCTTCTGGCTGTTCCCGTACGTGATGCTCCAGCAGGTCGGCGCGGGACAGGCGATGGCCGGCCTGACCGGCGGCGCCGTGCCGTACTGGGCCGGCGCGACCGCGATCACCCTGTTCATGATCGCCTACGTCGTCGTCGCCGGCCTGCGCGGCGTCGCGTGGACCGACACGCTCCAGGGCGTGTTCATGCTCGGCGTCCTCTGGGTCGCCGTCGCGTGGGTCGTCTCGAGCGCGGGCGGACTCTCGACCATCTCGACGGCCCTCGCCGAGTCGAACCCCGAGTTCCTCGCGCTCGGCGGCGCGCCCGCCGCCGGCGCGCCGTACTCGGTCCAGTACGTCGTCGCCACCGCCGTCACGATCGGCTTCGGCGTGACGATGTTCCCGCAGATCAACCAGCGCTTCTTTATCGCGCGGGACGCAGCCGTGCTCAAGCGGTCGTTCGCGCTGTGGCCGATCATGGTGCTTCTCCTCTTCGTCCCGGCGTTCCTGCTCGGGACGTGGGCGGCGGGCCTCGGCGTCGCGGTGCCGGAGGGCGAGAACGTCCTGCCGCTGCTCCTCGTCGAGTACACGCCGCTCTGGTTCGCGGCGCTCGTCGTCGCCGGCGCGCTCGCCGCGATGATGTCGTCGTCGGACTCGATGCTCCTGTCGGGGTCGTCGTACCTGACGCGGGACCTCTACCGGCCGCTCGTCGACCCCGACGCGAGCGACGCCCGCGAGGGCTGGGTCGCACGCGCCGGTGTCGCCGTGTTCGCCCTCGGCTCGCTCGCGGCAGCCCTCGTCCAGGGCGGGAGCGGCGGGCTGGGCGTCCTCGTCGACATCGGCAGCACCGCCTTCGGCGGCTACGCGCAGCTCACCCTGCCCGTCCTCGTGGCGCTGTACTGGTCGCGGACCACGCGGCTGGGGATGTTCGCGGGCGTCTTCGGCGCGCAGGCGTTCTACCTGCTTCACGTGTTCGCCCCGGCGGTGACCGTCGGCGGCGTCACGCTCCTCGGCGACGCCTACCTCACCTGGGACTTCGCGCTGTGGGGGATGGCGCTGTCGCTGGCGCTGACCGTCGGCGTCTCCGCCGTCACCGCCGCCGCGCCCGGCGAGGACGCACAGACGTTCACCGTCGGCGCCGACTGACCCCAGCCGGGCGTGCGGTTCTTGTCGCTCCGCCACACAGCGTGAGCATGAACGAGCCGGGTGTCGGCCCGCTGCTCGACCAGTCGACGCTCGCCGCCCGCGTCGAGGACGGTCGGGCCCCCGACTGGCTCGTCGCACACTTCGAGACGTTCCGGGCGGCGCTGACGGGCGACCACGACGGCGAGCCGTTCCCCTGCTACTTCGGCGCCGAGTCGGTCCGTCGCGGCGACCCGCTGTACGCCGCGCTGGACTCGCCGACCGACCCCGGCTCGCCTCTCCGCTTTCGCGACGCGCTGCTCGAGTATCTCGAGGTCTACCCCGACCACGGCGAGCGGTCGTCGCTCGTGACGTCCGTCCGCCCCGCCGGCGAGGCACGCGAGCGCGACTACCACGAGCGGCTGTGGCACCTGCTCCAGTTCCTCCACGTCCACGACCCCGAGCCGTGGCCCGACGACATCCCGACCGACCCCGACAGCCGGCGCTGGGAGTTCTGCTTCGGCGGCGAGCCGGTCTTTCCCACCTGCCGCGCGCCGTTCTACGACGAGCGCCGGAGCCGGTACTGTCCCGTCGGACTGGAGATAACGTTCCAGCCCCGCGCGCTGTTCGACGGCATCACCGCCGACACCGCAGCCGGCCAGCAGGCCCGCGAGACGATCCGCGACCGGGTCGAGGCGTACGACGGCGTCTGCCCCCACGCGGACATCGGCGACTGGGGCGTCGAGGGCGACCGGGAGTGGGCGCAGTACCTCCTCCGGCGCGACGAGACACAGGCGCCGGACCTGCCGCCCGCGCGGTTCACCCGCCAGCATCCGAAGGCGGCGCCGGCTGGCCCGGAGGTGACCGCCGAACGGTGACGACTGCGCTTCTCCTCGTCGACTTCCAGACCGGCTTCGACGACGACCGCTGGGGCGAGCGGAACAACCCCGACGCGGAGGCCGCCGCGGCCCGCCTGCTGGCCGCGTGGCGCGACGCCGGTCGGCCGGTGGTCCACGTCCGCCACGACTCGACCGAGCCGGACTCGCCGCTCCGTCGCGACCGGTCGGGGTTCGCCTGGAAGCCAGAGACGGCCCCGCGCCCGGGCGAACCCGCCGTCACGAAGCGTGTCAACGACGCGTTCGTCGACACCGGCCTCGAGTCGTTGCTCCACGACCGCGGTGTCGAGCGGGTCGTCGTCGCCGGCCTCACGACCGACCACTGCGTCTCGACGACGGCGCGCCACGCGGAGAACCTCGGCTTCGCCGTCGCCGTCGCCAGAGACGCGACGGCGGCGTTCGACCGCACGTTCGACGGCGAGCGGTTCGACGCCGGGACGGTCCACCGGACGGCGCTCGCCCACCTCGCGGGCGAGTTCGCCGCGGTGACGACCGTCGACGAACTCGCCGTGGACCCGTGACTGCCGACCCGGCACACGCTTCTGTCGCTCGTCGCGACGGACGTGGTCGACGCTCGGCTGCCGGCTCGCTGCGCGGACAGCCCCCGTCCGGGTCGTCCCCGCGGACGTGCGACACGTCGCCCGACCGGACGACGGTCACCGTCGGGTCGGCGGAGAACAGCCCGCGTACGCCGCCGCGCCCTCGAACAGCCAGACGGCTCGCGGCTCGAACCCAGCGGGGCGCGGACGTCGCGGCGCGTCCCACGACCACCCGTCGGCGACGTCCCGGGAGGGCAGCCGGTCGACGTCCGGCGGAGCCGACCACCGTTCGAAACCGCTATAATCCGCTGCACGCGAGTCGACCACACGCCGCCGGCACGTCCGCAGTCACCGCCCCGATCGAATGAACAGACCCACGGCACGGTTTGGCCGACTGCTCTACGACGTAGACAGCCGAGCGGGCAGGTACACGTCGTACACGCTGTACGTGCTGAACGTCGCGTTCCTGCTACTGTACGTCGTCGGCACGTACGACTTCTCCGAGCCGTATCGAACACAGATAGTCGTCGTCGAGTTTTCGCTGGCGCTGCTGTTTCTGTTCGAGTACCTGTCCCGACTGGACCACGCCGAGAGCACGCTGACCGAGGCAAAGAGCCGCTACTCGATAGCCGACCTGCTGGCCATCCTCCCCGCACTGCTGATCGTCGTCACTCCGGTCGTCGGGCAGCTGGCGTTTTTCAGGAGTATCCAGGTCCTCAGAGTGCTGCGGTTCACCAGACTCGGGCTGGAGAACCAGAACTTCTTCAACTACGACCTGACGTCGAAACAGGTCGTCGTCGCAGAACTCCTGATCCTGATATTCGTCATACTGAACCTGCACGCGGGTGCGGTCTACGGGTTCGAGTCGGGAGTGAACGGTGCGTTCAGCAACTACGGCGACGCGCTGTACTACTCTGTCGTCGCACTGACGACGACCGGATTCGGCAACACCGTGCCGATCACCGCTGCCGGCAAGGTAGTGACGTCTGTCGGGCTGATCGCTGCCGTGACCCTCGTTCCGTGGCTGGTGGTGAGAGCCAGGAACACCGGCGAGGTCGACGTTCGGTGTCCCCGCTGCGAGAACACCGAGCACCACGCCGGCGCGAACTACTGCTGGCGGTGCGGCGAAGCGCTCTGAGGCGCCGGGTCGGACGCGAGCCACCGAGTCGTGGTCTGCCTCGTTCGCGGCTCCGTGCCGGCACCGGGGTCCCAGACGTCCGGACCACCTGGCCGACAGCCGGCGCCACGCGGGCCGAGGGCGGAGCCCGGCGCACGGAGACGCGGCCCGCCGAACGCCTCGTCCGGCGACGGAGAGCCCGTGTCGAACACGGGGGCGCTACGCACCCGACCCGGAGGAGAGGGTGTCGAGTCGCCAGGTGAAGATGGCCCGTAGCACCACGACGAGGCTGTTGTGCTCGCCGGTCCCCCAGATAGCCGTCTCGCCGGGTCCCTCCGTCGCGTCCCGGTCGACGAGGACACTCACGAGCG
>JAQCMY010000007.1 GCA_028274865.1 Haloferacaceae archaeon
GGACCCCCGGCGGGACCCAGTAGCGGTAGTCGACGAGCGTCCGGTCGTCGGTCGCGACCCGCAGCGAGACGGGGGCGGTCTGCTCGCGGGCGTTCTCGAGGGTGACGGCGCCGGCGACCTCCCGACCGGGGTCGGTACGGCTCTCGCTCGGGAGCGGGACGCTCTCGCCCTCTGCCCGCATCGGCGGACAGTCGGGCGAACAGATGCCGTACTGCCGGGTCGTGACCCCGCCGGTGACCAGTCTGGCGACCAGGTTACGTCTGCCCCACTGCTCGCCGACGACCCAGCCGTGGACCGCCCGCTCGCCCGTCCCCGTCTCGACGACGACGCGGTAGACCCCGGGGCGGGCGACGAGGTTCTCGTGGCGCCAGGTCTCGTCGCGCCCGACCGTCCCGCTCGCGGCGTACACCGTCCGGTCGCCGTCCTCGACGACGACGGTTGTGAACGCCGTCTCCGACCGCCCGTTTCGCACGTCGATGCCCCGGGCCGTCTCGAGGGTCGAAGCCGGGTCACTCGCCGTCAGCGGGAGCGTGGGCGTCGGCGACCGGGTCGTGGCCGGCGCCGTCTCGGTCGTCGTCCCCTCGTCGCCTCCGGAGAACGCAGAACAGCCCGCGAGCAGGGGGGCGGCAGCCAGTACGGCACGACGGTACACGTAACCGTAGTACGCGCCCGGGGCTAATGAACCTGCGGCGTCGAGGCGACACCGCTTTGGCCGCCCGCCCGAACGAGAACTCATGAGCCAGTCGACCCCGGAGGCCCGCGAGCGCGGGCGAGGGATGGACGCCCACAACGCCGCGATGCGGTCGATCCGGGCCGAGAACGACGCCTCCTACGACCCCCACGAGCCGACACGGGTGTGGATCGACGAGGACCGCACGCCGGACGGGGTGCGGGACTCGCTCACCGTCGTGCTCAACACCGGCGGCTGTCGGTGGGCCCGCGCCGGCGGCTGTACGATGTGTGGCTACGTCGCCGAGTCGGTCGACGGCGGCACGGTCCCCCACGAGGCGCTGCGGGACCAGGTCGAGGCCGTCCTCGCACACGAGCGCGCCCACCACGACGGCCCCTGCCCGCTGGTGAAGATCTACACCTCCGGCTCCTTCCTCGACGAACGCGAGGTGCCGGCCGAGAGTCGGCGGCTGGTCGCGGAGACGTTCGCCGGGCGCGAGCGCGTCGTCGTCGAGAGCCTGCCGGACTTCGTCGCGGCGCCGAAGCTCGAGGACTTCCTCGACCGCGGCCTCGCCGTCGACGTCGCGGTCGGGCTGGAGACGGCGACCGACCGCGTACGCCACGACTGCGTCAACAAGTACTTCGACTGGGCCGACTTCGTGACGGCGAGTGAGGCGGCGCGAGCCGCCGGCGCGGGCGTCAAGGCCTACCTGCTGATGAAGCCGCCGTTCCTGACCGAACGGGAGGCGCTCGCGGACATGGTCGACTCGATCCGCCGCACGGCCGACCACGCCCACACCGTCTCGATGAACCCGTGCAACGTCCAGCGGTACACGATGGTCGACGAGCTCCACTTCCGCGGGGGCTACCGCCCGCCGTGGCTCTGGTCCGTCGCGGCGGCACTCGAACGGACCGCCGACACGGACGCGATCGTCGTCTCCGACCCCGTCGGCGCGGGCGAGGAGCGGGGGGCACACAACTGTGGCGAGTGCGACGAGCGGGTCGAGACGGCAATAGAGGACTTCGACCTGCGGCAGGACCCGACGGTGTTCGAACAGGTCGACTGCGACTGCCACGCGACCTGGGAGACGGTGCTCGACGAGGAGACCGGGTTCTGCCAGCCGCTCGCGCGGTAGGGTCGGGCGACCGCACGCGGGTCGGGGTTCGTTCGGCGGACGCGACACACGCCCGGTGGCGATAGTACACGTTGGTGGACAGTACTGTCGTTGTGGCTGCGTCTGCTCGACAGTTACTGTCCGCCCTCGTTCGGGCGTGCGTACCGGCGCTCCGCTGGTACGATTCGCGCGATGGGGGGGAACACTTCCTTTGCGAGCATCGTCCCCGGGCTGATCGGTCTGCTCGCTCGCGGACCGTCGAACCCTGTCGCGGTGTTCGACAGTGGTAGAGCGTTAACTATCCCTATCGCGGGCGGCGGCGTGATCTTTCTCGCCGTGGTTCGCGTCGCCGGATAACAAACGGTGTACGAGTGGGTAGAGCAGACCGGAGGGCTGAGGCTCTACGCTGCTGCGTCGGCCCCTGTCGTCGGACTCGAGCTGTGCAACGGCCCTGCTGGGTCAGGAACCGATGCTCGGTGCTGCATACACCCTCGGACTACCGGCAGCGGGGCTGACGGTACTAGTAATAAAACTGGTCGAGCCGTGAGCGGGTGCGCGTCTGCGTACGTCCCGTCGTCGGACTGGTCGAGGGACGTCTCCTCCAGCGGAGACCACCGATCCACGAGCCACAGGAGGAGAGCGAGACCGGCAGCAGACGCTGGAACGGCGGCTACCATCGTCTGCGCCTGCGATAGTCCGAGCATCTAATACTTTGGTCGGTAAGATAATCAGTCTTTTGTCACGTCCGGCGGCTCCACCGGGTCACCGCGCGAACGCCCGGAGAATCCCGGCGCCGTCGCCGCTGCTGAGCCGGGGGAGCGTCGCGCGCTCGGGGTGGGGCATCAGCACCGCGACGGACGGCTCGTCGCCGAGGAGGCCGGCAACCGCGCCGCGGGAGCCGTTCGGGTTCGCCGCGCCGACGGTCCCGTCGGCGTCGCAGTAGCGAAAGATCACCCGGTCGTCGTCGACGAGACGGCTGTACGTCTCGGCGCCCGCCTCGAACCGTCCCTCGCCGTGGGCGATCGGCAGCTCCAGGACGGCTCCCTCCTCGTACGCGCTAGTAAACGGCGTGTCGGCGCGTTCGACCCGGACGTGGACGCGCTCACAGCGGAAGCGCACGCCGGCGTTCGTGGCGAACGCGCCCGGCACCAGCCCGGCCTCACAGCCGACCTGTGCGCCGTTACAGACGCCGAGGACGGGGACGCCGTCGGCGGCGACGGCTCGTACCTCGTCCATCACCGGCGCTCGCGCGGCCATCGCGCCGGCCCGGAGGTAGTCGCCGTATGAGAAGCCGCCGGGGAGCACCACCCCGTCGACGTCGTCGGGCAGGCCGTCGGCGTGCCAGACGCGCTCGGCGTCGACGCCGACGTGTGAGAGCGCACGGACGGCGTCGCGGTCGCAGTTCGAGCCGCCGAACTGGACGACCGCGACTACCACGGTCGGTCTCCGTCGTCGGCTGGCGGGGCCGCGAGCGGCCCGTGGTCGGCGTGCAGCGCCGCGAGAGCCGAGACGGTCATCGCTCCGCGACCGCGACCTCGTAGTCGTGAACGGTCGGGTTCGCCAGCAGCCGCTCGGCCATCTCGTCGGCCCGGTCGCGCGCGGCTGCCGCGGAGTCGGCCTCCAGGTCGACCTCGAACCGGTCCGCAGAGCGGAGCCCCTGTAGCTCGAATCCGAGCCGCTCCAGTGCACGGCGCGTGGTGTCGGCCTCGGGGTCGAGCACCCCCTGTTTCGGCCGGACGGTCACCGTCGCGGTGTACGTCGTCACGAGCATCGGTGCAACGCCGCGAGACAAAGCGGTTTCGGCACGCTGTGCGGGCCGGCGCCCCGCCGGTCGCACTCGGCTGCTACAGCGCCGCGGCTGCCCGCACCGCCGCGTCGAGCGACGGCGCGTCGAACCACGCCTCGTCGGTGTAGTGGTTCACGCCCGCGGCGTAGAGGTCGCTCGCGGCCTCGACGGCCGCGTCCGGGAGAGGAGCCGGCGAGCGGTCGCAGTGCGCGTGCCAGTCGTCGTCGGTCCCGCGCGCCGCCGCCTTCGCCCGCTCGACGGCCTGTACCCACTCGGACTGGTGTTCGCGGTGGTACTCCCGTAGCACCTCCTTCGAGATCGGCTGACCGTCGTACGTGTAGCGGTTCTCGTCGAACGTCCCGGCGACGTCGGCGACGTACAGGCCGCCGTCGCTGGCGAGTACCTCGATCTTCCCGTCCAGGTGGGTCATGCCGGCGCGTTCGGCCCGGTCGGTGAGGACGTGGTTGACCGCGCCCGCGAGCGTCTCGACCCTGTCGAGGTCGGCCCGACCCGCGATCCGGGCGGCCTCCGCGCGGTCGAGGTAGCGGTCCTGGGCCTCGAACTTCGTCGAGAACTCCACCACCGGGTCTGGCAACTCGACCGTCCCCTCCGGCCACGTCTCGCGGTCGAGCCCCGCCTCGCGCGGCGCGTAGCGGCGACGGAGGCTCGACGCCGGCGGGACGGCGTTGCGAAACACCACCTCGAGGGGCACGACGTAGGCGTCGCCCGTCGCGGCGTGGTAGGCGCCGTAGTCGTAGCCGTCGTCGTCGCGCGGGAGCGGCGGGCGGGTCCCGAGCGCCACCGCCATCTCCGTCGGCGGGTCGTCGGCCGCTGCGAGCGGCCGGACCTCGTCGTCGACGACCACGCCGCGGTAGTGTGTCGGCACCTCGTTCACCTCGAGGATCGTGAAGTTGAACGCGCCCATCGTACAGAGCGCGGCACCCTTGTGCGACACGGCGTCGGGCATCTCGCCCCAGTCGAACACGGAGTACGCGTCGGTGAACCGGAAGCGGCCCCGTCCGGGGCCGTCGGTCGGTTCCTCGTCGACGAGTATCTCCTTGACGCTCGGCATACCCGTGGGGCGGCGGGCCGGGGTAAGAACCTACGGGCCAGCGGGGCGCGCGGCGGGCGCCGCCGGAGATCGGGAGCGTCGGCCCGCGAAACCGGGCGCGACGAGAGACGAGCGGCGCGAGGCGGGTGACCCGCGCGAGCCGCCTCACTCCGTCGACTCCGCTACCCCCGTCGTCCCCCGGTCTCGGAGTCGTGCTCCACGGCTCGCTCCGCCGTCGCTCGCCGGTTCGCCTCGTGGTCCGGCTCCGTCGCGCCACGCGCCCGCCGCGCCGCGACCCGCGCCGGCGCCGCGTCGCCGTCCGCGATCGGGAGCGGCAGCGCCGCGACGTCGACCGACGTACCCTCGGGGCTCGCGACACGCTCGACACCCCGCAGGTTCTCGGCGACGAGAACGTCCGCGCCGAGGAGAGCGGTGTGGACCGGGAACGCCGCCGGGTCGGCCGGGTCCGGGTCGTCGGCGAGCGCCGCCGGGTTCTCGGGCGTCGGCGTGTCGAACCCGACCCACGAGAGGCCGGCGTCGGCGATCTGCTCCGCCGCCGCGGGCGTCAGGTACGGGTGATCCTCGTACCGCGGCGTCCCGGCGTGGGTGTCCCAGCCGGTGCCGACGAGGAGCGCGTCGCCCGGCGAGCGGGCGTCGAGGACCGGAGCGAGCGCGTCTGCCGTGATCGGGTCCCGCGCGCCGGCGTCCGGCGACCACGCGACGCCGCCGCCGAGGAACCGGTCCGGCGGGTAGGCGTCGATCCCGTCGCCGTCGGGGAACCGGTGGCGCGGCGCCTCGACGTGAGTGCCCGCGTGGGTGGCGATGGTGAGCTCCGAGGCCTCGAGCAGGGGCTCGTCGAGCGCCGTGATCCGCGGCGCGTCGAGGAACGGGAGCCGCGGCGTGTCGGCGTCGATGCGGTGGGTGAGGTCGTGCCACATGAGAGGGCGCGCGCGACCGAGACGGGTATGGGTTGTGGCCGGGTCCGCGGGACTTTTGCCGGTCGGCCACCGCGGGCGAGTGTGACAGTGCGCGCGTCGTTCGACTGGGCTCACGTGGCCGCGACCGACCAGTCGTTCGAGAACGCGCTCGCGAAGGCACGGGCGGGCGACCGCCTCGACGTCGACGACGCGACGGAACTCCTCGCGACCGGCACGGACCGCGAGGGGCTGGACCCGGCGCGCGTCGAGCGGGTGCTCGAGGCCGCCGACGCCCGCCGGCGGGAGGTCGTCGGCGACGAGGTGACGTTCGTCGCGAACGTCAACAACAACGTCACGACGGCCTGTAACACCGGCTGTCTGTTCTGTAACTTCAAGGACGCCGCCGCGACGTTCGAGGGCGAGGACCCCGACGTCGGCTACACCCGTACGCCCGCCGAGTCCCGGTCGGTCGTCCGCGACGCGGTCGCGCGCGGCGTCTACGAGGTCTGCTCCGTCTCCGGGCTCCACCCCGCGCTCGTCCTCGACGAGGACCACCACGAGGCGCTGGCGGGCCGCGAGGGGGTGAACTACCGCCCCCCCGAGGCGTACGGCACCGACCCCGGTACTTACCTCGACCAGCTGCGCGCGATGGCCGTCGACGGCGTCCACGTCCACTCGATGACGCCGGAGGAGGCCGCCCACGCCCGTCGCGGGGTCGACCGGTCGTACCGCGAGACCTACGAGCGTCTGCGCGGGGCCGGCCTCGACAGCGCCCCCGGCACCGCCGCCGAGATCCTCGTCGACGAGGTGCGCGAGGAGATCTGTCCGGGCAAGATCGACTCCGGCGAGTGGGTCGCCGCGATGGAGGGCGCCGCCGCCGCGGGGCTGGACCTGACGGCGACTATCATGTACGGTCACGTCGAGAACGTCCGCCACCGGGCGCTGCACCTGGACGTCGTGCGCGACCTCCAGGACCGCACCGGCGCGATCCGCGAGTTCGTCCCCCTCTCGTTCGTCCACCCGAACACCCCGCTGTACGAGCGGGGGCTCGTCGACGGCGGCGCGAGCGACGCCGAGGACGCCCTGATGATCGCCGTCTCGCGGCTGTTCCTCGACAACGTCGACCACCTCCAGTCGTCGTGGGTCAAGTTCGGCGACGAGAAGGCGCTGAAGCTGCTCTCCTGTGGCGCCGACGACCTGATGGGAACGATCCTCTCGGAGGAGATAACCACCCGCGCCGGCGGGACACACGGCGAGTTCCGGTCGTTCGAGGACTACGCCCGAATGATACGTGCCGTCGGTCGCGAGCCGGTCGAGCGCTCGACCGACTACCGGACGCGCCGGACGCTCCCGGAGGAGGGGCCGTACGGCCCGCGGCTGGGCCCGCGCGCCGACGGGACACCGATACTGAGCGACGGGCCGCGACAGCCGGCGGACGACTGACCCGCCCGTGATGGCGTTTACCCACGTCGCCGCGGGGCTCGCACTCGCCGCGACCGTCGCCGCAGTCGCCCCCGTCTACGCCGTCCCCGCGGCAGCCGGCTCGGTCGCCGGCGGCCTCCTCCCGGACCTCGACCTCGTCGTCGGCGCCCACCGCCGGACACTCCACTTTCCCGCCTTCTACTGGCTCCCGGCGGCCCTGTTCGGCGCCGTCGCCGTCCTCGCGCCCTCGGCGCTCGCCGTCGGCCTCGCGCTGGCGGCGCTTACGGCTGCCGTCCACGCCGTCTCGGACGCCGCCGGCGCCGGCGACGAGCTGCGCCCGTGGGAGCGAACCTCGACGAACGGCGTCTACCTCCACGTCGCCCGCCGGTGGGTCGCGCCACGGTACTGGGTTCGCTACGACGGCGCGCCGGAGGACCTCCTCCTCGCCGTCGTCCTCGCGGCGCCGGCGCTGGTCGTCTACGACCCGCCGGTCCGGACGCTCGTGGCCGCGATGCTCGTCCTCGCGGGAGGGTACAGCCTGGTGCGAAAGCGGGTGCCGGCGCTCGCCGAGTCGCTCCTGAACGGGCCGGGCTGAGCGGTCCAGCCGGTTCGCGGCGTCAGTCCCCCGCGCGCGCCGCGTCGACGCCGGGGTCGAGCGGCGCGTCCCGCCGCGCGACCGCACGGAGCCGTGCCCCGTGGACCCCGGCAGCGGAGATGAGCCCGCGGGCGCGCTCTCCGACCCACTCCCCGTCGGGGGCCGGGTCGACGCCGGGGCGGCGGTGGCGGGCCGGCAGGTAGCGGTCGTAGGCCGGCAGGCGCTCGTACAGCGGGACGCCGGCCGTGTCCGCGACGGCGACCAGCTCCGCCGTCGCCGGCCACTCGTACCCCGGGTTGACGTGGTCGACGGTGACGGGCGAGACGCCGCCGAGGTCGTCGACGCCACAGTCGACGAGCGACCGGGTCGGCGAGAGGTTCGGCGGCACCTGGACCGACACCTCCGGCGGGAGCGCCGCACGCGCCATCGCCACGGTCCGGCGGACGGTCTCGACGTCGGGACGGGCAAAGTCCGAGCGCTCGTTCGGCGTGACGTTCTGGACGATCACCTCCTGGACGTGGTCGTACTCGGCGTGCAGCGCCGCGATCGCGAGGAGACTCTCGGCCCGGTCGCGCGGCGTCTCGCCGATACCGACGAGCAGCCCGGTGGTGAACGGCACGCTCGCCTCGCCGGCGGCGCGGATCGTCGCCAGCCGCTGTGCCGGCTCCTTCCGGCGCCCGCCGGCGTGGGCGTCGACGTCCGCCGTCGTCTCCAGCATCGCGCCCATAGACGCCGAGACGGGCTTCAGACGGGCGATCGTCTCGCGGCTCATGTCGCCGGGGTTGACGTGCGGGAGGAGCCCCTCGTCGAGCGCGATCGCACACGCCCGCCGGAGGTAGCCGTAGATGGAGTCGTGGCCGAGGTCGGCGAGCTGGCGCTCGACGTCGACGTAGCGGTCGTCCGGGTCGTCGCCGAGGGTGAACAGCGCCTCCGTGCAGCCGGCGTCGGCGCCACGCCGGCACGTCTCGCGCACCTCGGCGGGCGACATCAGGCTCGCCTCGCCGGGGACGTCGTAGAACGTACAGTAGGTACAGGTGTAGCGACAGGCGGTCGTCAGCGGCAGGAAGACGTTTCGCGAGAACGTCATGGCGTCGGCGGTCGGGACGTCCGCCGGCGAGACCCGGAGCAGGCGCTCGACGGCGTCGTCGTCGACCCGGACCGGTGCCCCGCCGGCAGCCGCGAGCCTCGTCATCGACGAGTTCTCGGGAGGGGTAGTAAAAAAGCGCCGCGACCGCTACCGCTCGACAGCCGCCCGCCCGTCGTCGACACCGACCCCGAACCCGGCGTCGGCGAGCCACCGGCCGGCGCGCGACTCCGGCGCGTGGATCAGCACCTCGGCGAGGTCGCCGGGGTCGTCGACGTCTGTCGCGAGCCGGCGGGAGTCGACCTCGCGAACGGTCGCGCCGACCGACCGCGCCGCGGCACGGTGGTCGCGGACGGAGACGCCGTGGTAGTCGACCCGGAACGCCGGGTGGCCGGCGACGAGCGCGTTCGTCCCGCCGCCGAGGCCGGGCGCGACGACAACAGTCTCTTTGGCCGCCGCCGCGAACAGCCGCTCGACTGTCGGACCGTCGACGAGCGGCAGGTCGGCTGTCATGACGGCGACCGGGTCGGCGCCGTCGGCGTCGGCGAGGACGTCGTTCACGGCGGGCGTGAGCGGCCGGTCGTCGACGTCGACGGGGACCGAGAGGCCGGCGACGGGGGCAGTGGCCAGTACGCGGACCTCGTGGTCGACTTCGCGCGCCGCCGAGACGACGTCGCGGAGCATCGCGTCCGCGAACGCGCGGCGCTCGTCGGCGTCCAGTACGTCCGCGAGCCGTGTCTTCGGGCGGCGGGCGTCGAAGGGGACGAGGATCACGGGGCTACGCCAGCTTGTCGTAGCTGTCCTGCCGTGACCGCCAGTACCACGCGCCGCCGACGAGGACGGCGAGGACGAGGACGCCGGCGCCGCCGAACAGGAGCGTCCGGCGCCGCTCGGCGCCGGCACGGGCGCTCTCGGCCTCGTCCGTCGCGCGGGTCGCCAGCCGCTCGGCGTTGTCGAAGTTCTCGTTCCGGTAGGCGTCGGTCGCGCTGGCGAACGACTGTTCGGCGTCGGTCGGAGCCGCGCCGGCAGACTCGGCGGCGTCGATCGCCGCGCGCGCCTCGTCGAGCGCCGCGCGGGCGCTGTCGCTCCGGTCGGTGAAGTGGTGTGTGCGCCACGTCTCGACGGTCGACGAGGCCCCGCCCTCCTGACCGCGGGTGAGCTCTGCGACGAGGAACTGCTGTGGCGGGTCGTAGCTGTACGCCGAGACCGGCGGCACCGTCCCGGTCACCCGGACGACCACCTCGCTGGTCCCCTCGTTCGCGTCGACGACGGCGCCGGAGAACTCCTGGCCGGAGAACTCCCGCTGGCCCGTCCGCGCGCCGGTCTGGTCGTAGTACTCGACGACCCACGTCACGTCCTGGAGCGCGGTCCGGCCCGAGAGCTGCCACCGCTCCAGCGTCGGGTTCTGGTACAGCTCCGTGAGCTGGAACTCCGCCGTCACCTGCTCGTCCACCTGCCCCTCCTCCGGGACGGTGGTGTCGCCGACGGTCACCGCAGCGGCGGGGGCGGCAGACGAGGCGACGAGCAGGAGACAGACGAGGAGGCTAAAACAGCGACTCCAGCTCGTCCTCGTCATCACTCACCAGGTCCTCGAAGTTGTCTGCGGACTCGTCGCGGATCTCCTCGATGTTGTCCTGCGCCTCGATCGCGACCTGCTGGAGCTCCTTTATCCGCGGGACGTTCGGCACGCCCGACAGCAGGACGGCGCCCGCCACGTGCTCGGAGTCCGGCAGCGGGTAGTCCCCGCCGCGCACCTCCATCGAGCCGGTCTGCTCCTCCAGCCACTTCCGGCCGCGCTCGATCCCCTTCCGGTTGAGGTAGGCCGGGGGGCCGGCCATCACGAGCAGCGCGCGCTCGGCGCCCTCGAGCTCGCACGGGAGCGTCAGACGCCCGAGCGCGGCCTTGCGGACGAGACTCGTGATCCGGTTCGTGGTCTGTGCCGTGTCGAGCTGGTCCTCGAACGAGTCGTCCCCGCCCCGGAGCTTCGAGAGGAACCCGCCCGAGTCGACGGGGTCGACCTCGTCGCTCGCGTAGCCGACCGTCGAGACGCCGCCGCCGGAGAGCGTGTTGATGATCTCCGAGGAGTCGACGACCGACTCGGCGACCTCGTCGCCGGAGCCGACCTCGCCGGCGCCGAACAGCGCGCCGAACCGCCTGACGATCTCCCAGTTGATCTCGTCGTAGCCCGTCTGGACGGACTCGCCGGTCTGGCGCCACGCGTCGTTGTCGAACACCAGGAGGTTGTCCACCTCGTGGACGAACGTCTGGAACGAGCGGGCGGCGTTCAGCGTGTAGATGCCGCCCTCGTCGCTCCCCGGGAGGACGCCGAGGCCGTACACCGGCTCCGTGTAGATGCGCTTGAGGTGTTTCGCCAGCACCGGCGCGCCGCCGCTCCCGGTCCCGCCGCCGAGGCCGGCGATGATCAGGAACGCGTCTACCTCGTGGACCGGCACCTGGTCGATCGCGTTCTGAATCTCGTCGACGTCCTCCTCTGCCAGCTCCGCGCCGAGTTCGTTGTCGGCGCCGACGCCGTGGCCTTTCACCCGTGACTGGCCGATCAGTACCCGGTTCTCCTCGGGGATCGCTTCGAGTCCCATCAGGTCGGCCTTCGCGGTGTTGACCGCGACCGCGGCCTTGACGATGTCCCCGCCGGTCTGTCTGTCGTACTCGAGGAACGTGTCGAGGATCTTGCCGCCGGCCTGACCGAACCCGACCATCGCGAGTTTCATCTGTTATCCCCACTCCATCGCCCGGAGCGACGGTCAAGAGCGGAATAAGCCTTATGCCAGCGTCAGACGCCCAGATACGACGAAAACGACCGCAGATCGGACCGGCTGACGCCGAACGCGCCGACCTCGTTCTCGGAGGTGGTGTTGTCGAACTTCAGCGACCGGTACTGGTCCCGCCCCATCGGAGCCCCCGGCACCGCGTCCATCACCGACAGGCCGACGCCGGCGAGCGCCATCGGCAGGCCGACGACGGTCACCGACTCGCCCGCGGACTCGTAGACGAGTTCGACCACCTCGCGGAGCGTCAGCGTCTCCGGCCCGCCGAGTTCGTACGTCTCGCCGTCGTGGCCCCCCTCGAGGGCGGCCGCGACCATCGGGACGAGGTCGCCGACCCAGATTGGCTGGAACCGGGTCTCGCCGCCGCCGGGGAGCGGGTAGACCGGCACGCCGGGTGCGAACATGCCCTTGAGCCGCTTCGTGAACGAGACGAACGCCCCGCCCTCGCCGAACACCACCGAGGGGCGGAAGATCGTCCAGTCCAGGTCCGAGCCGCGGACGGCCTCCTCGGCACGGCCCTTCGCCCGGACGTACGCCGTCGCGCCGGCCGGGTCGGCGCCGAGCGCGCTCAGCTGGACGAGCCGCTCGACGTCGTGGGTCTCGGCGGCACGGACGCAGTGCTCTGTTCCGCGCCGGTGGACGCGGTCGTGCATCTCGTCGCCGCCGTCGGGCTTGAACAGCGGCGACAGGGCGACGAGGTTGACGACCGCGTCGCGCCCCTCGAACGCCCCCTCGACCGAGTCGTAGGCGGTGACGTCGCCCGTCGCCGTCTCGACGCCCGCCAGGGCGTCGTCTGGCGACCGAGAGAGCGCGGTCACGTCGTGGCCGCGGCTGACGAGCTCCCGACAGAGGTGTGTGCCGACGAAGCCGGTCCCGCCGACGGCGAGTACGTCCATACCCGCCGGATCCGGGCGGGCGGTCATAAATATCGCCGGGTCGTCGGCGCGGGGAGCCGCCACACGACTCTTTGTGCCGTCGCGCACAGGTCGGCGCGTGCTCGTCACAATCGAGGGGCCGGACGGGAGCGGGAAGTCGACGCTCGCGGCGGGGCTTCGCGACCGGTTCCCGGACGCGACGTTCACCCGCGAGCCGACCGACTCGTGGTACGGCGACGCCGTCGAGCGGTCGCTCGGCGACGACGGCGCCGACCCGGTGGCCGAACTGTTCCTGTACGCCGCCGACCACGCGGACCACCTCTCGCGGGTCGTCCAGCCGGCGCTGGCACGGGGCGACCTCGTCGTCTCCGACCGCTACGTCGACTCCCGCGTCGCCTACCAGGGTGCGACCCTCGCCGCACACGACGGCTTCGACGGCGACGCCGTCGCCTACGTCCGGGACCTCCACGGACCGTTCGCGCCCGTCCCGGACCTCACGCTCCTCCTCGAACTCGACCCCGAGACGGCTGCCGAACGCTCCGCGGCTGCGAACAAGTTCGAGCGCGCCGACTACCTCGAGCGGGTCTGTGCGAACTACGACCGGCTGGCGCGGGCGGCGCCGGAGCGGTTCGTCCGTGTCGACGCCGCACAGTCAGTCGAGCGGGTCCGCGACCGCGCCGTCGACGCCGTCGAGCGGCGGCGCTAACGCTCCGGCTCCGGCAGGTCGTACGCCTCCGGAGGGCGCATGTACAGTACGTCGACCGTCACGCCGACCGCGAGCGGGAGCCCCACCATCACCGCGAGCGCCACCGCGGCGCTCCCGAGGTTCGGCCCGATGCCCAGGACGCCGGTGAACACCTGCGTCGACACCAGCAACACCACGGGGACGAACAGGAGCGTGTAGAGCACCGTCCCCCAGTCCGTCGCGAGCCGGATCCGGAAGTAGCGGGTCATCACCGCCGCGACGAGCGCGTGGACGGCGAGCACGACGGCGGTGAGCAGCAACTCGACGACCATGTCGGTCCGCCGCGGGCGACGGACTTCACTCTCGCGCTCCCCGCCCGCGGTGACAAGACGAAAGTGGACGCCGTCCCTCGACACGGACAGTGACTGCCGAACGGCGCGACGACGTGGGACGGCGATGAGCGACGCGAGCGACGCGAGCGACCGGACGCCGGAGCGGAGCTACACGGAGTGGCGCTGTACGAACTGCGGCAACGCCGCGCCGAAGAACACCCCGCCCTGTCGGCGCTGTGGCGCCATGAGCTTCGAGCAGACCGAGGTGCGCGCGAGCGACTTCGACGAGGAGACGCGTGTCCCGAGCACCGTCGCCATCCTCCGCGAGAACGCGCCCGTCGTCGCCGCCGCGTTCGCCGTCCTCGTCGTCGTCGCCGTCGCGACGCTGGCGAGCGCGGGCGTCTTCGTCGTCTCCGACCCGGTGTTCGGCTACCGCTACGGCGCCGTCCCCGCCGAGTCGCCGGACGACGACGGACGTCTCACCGCCGCGGAGTTCCACGGGCGCGTCGCCGAGCGCCACGCCGACACGACGCTCTCGTGGTCCGGTCGGACGCTCCGGCTCTCCTTTCGCTCCGGCGCGGAGTCGGGCGACGTCCTCGCCGCCGAGGTCGTCGACGTCGCGGTCGTCTACGCCGCGTACGCCGAGGGCGGGGGCGACGCGGCACGGCTCCAGATCACCGCACAGGTCGGCGACCGGCGCGCACGGGCCGTCGTCGACACGGCGGACGCCGCCGCGTTCGCCCGCGGCGACATCACGCGCGAGACGTACGTCGACCGGGTTGCCCGCTAGTCGGCCATCGCGACGTACGTCGTGCTGTCCCGAACGCCGTCGACGGAGCGCAACGCGGCGGCGCTCCGCACCACCGCGTCGACGGAGTCGCCGGCTACCTCCGCGATGACGTCGTACTCGCCGGCGACGACGTGTGCCTCGGACACGGCGTCGCGCTCGAGCGCCGCCTCGACGACCGACTCGGCGGCGCCCGCCGCCGTCTCGGCCATCACGAACGCGTAGACCACGCCGGCAGTACGCGGGCGGAGACTAAAGCCGTGAGGGGGGTTTTTGCTCCGGACGCCGTACTCGAGGGTGTGAACCGGAGGGTCCGCCGGTGGTGGTAGCCTACGTCCTCGTCGAGGCGTCGACCGGTGACGTCGACCGCCTCGCGGCGGCGATGCGGGCCGTCGAGGGCGTCGACCGGGTCCACGTCGTCGCCGGCGACGTCGACTTCGTGGTCCGGGTGGCGGTGGACTCGCCCGCCGCCGTCCGGGCCGTCGTCGTCTCCGCGGTCTCCGGCATCGACGGCGTCGCGGACACCCAGACGTACCTCGCGATGGACGCGTGACACGCGAGGGACGAGACGGGCTACTCCCCGCCCGTGGCCCGCCGCCCCTCCGCGACCAGTCCGGCAGCCGGCTCGGTGTACTCGTAGCCGGGGATGATCCCCTGGACGTACGTCCCTTCGACGAAGTCGACGAACGCCTTCGCGTCCGCGACGCCGCGGGTCGGGTCGATGTCGACGAGGGTGACGCGCGCGACGGCCTCGCCGTCCGCTCGTTCGACCGTCGGGTCGAGGTCGTGGTCGCCGGCCGTCACGCCGCCGACGTCCACGACGCGGCGCACGAGCGTGTCGTACCAGCCGTCCTCGACGACCTCGGCGACGTCGCCCTCGACGACCGTCGAGAGCATCGGCAGCCGGACCTCGGCCTCGAAGCGTGTCTCGCCGCTCTCCCCGACGGAAGCCGCGACCTCGGCGTCGAACGCCGTCGTCGTCTGTCGGTACGTCCCAGCGGGCGTCAGTTCGAACGCGTCGGCGCCGCGGAAGGCGCGCCGAACCCGGTCCGGAAGCTCGCTCACGGCACGTGAGAGGCGTGGCCGTGGCAAAAGCGCCGCGTTCGACGACGAGTTTCACGAGCTGAAAACGGGGAGACGAATTTATCACATACGACCCGTGACTCCCGCTCGGCGCTTCGCTCTGGAGGGCCGAAGCGTCACGTCTGTTTCGACGGGGCAGGCGACCGGGCCATCCCGGTCGTCGGGAACTGCGGGGACTGGGATTCGAACCCAGGACCTCCCTACGGAGAGCGGATCTTAAGTCCGCCGCCTTGGGCCGCTCGGCCACCCCCGCTCGAGACGCAGTTCGTCCGGGGCTCGCAAGTCGCTTGCGCTCGGCTACCAGTCGACGCTCAGCGTCCCGTCGCCGTGCGGGTCGGGCGCGATCTCCTCGTCTGTCCGCCGGTCGACGACGTGGATCACCCCGCGGTCCTTCTTCGCCGGACAGACCTCCGCCGCCCGGAGGTTCTCGTCGAGTTCGTCCTCGTCGAGATAGAACGACCGGGGACGCGCGAGGCCGGTCTCGATGTCGAGCTCCCAGTTGTCGGACACCTGTGCGCACCGCCCGGCGCCGAAGCAGCCGGCGGCCTCGAAGATGACCTTGTACGGCTTCTCCTCGACCGGCGGGCCGTCGCCGCCGAGGTCGCTCGCCCGGACCACCTCCTCGGTGTCGTCGGTGCTCATGTCCGCGCTCGGGCGCCGACCGACATTCCTCTGTCGGTCACGGGCCGTCCGCCGTCTCGTCGTCCTCGCCCCGGATCTGCGTCCGGAGCGTGTCGAGTTCCGCCTCGACCTCCTCGCGGGTCTGCTCTCGCTCCAGCTCCGCCGCCGGGTCGTCGAAGAAGCCGTCGTCGCGCAGCTCCGCGAGCGCGGCGGCGCGGGCCGCGGACTCGTCGACCGACGACGACGCCGACAGCTCGTCGACCGTCGCCGACGCCGCCGCGACGCGCTCCTCGGCGGCGCGTTCCGTCGCCCGGACCCGCTCCGTCCGCGCCCGTTCGTGGAGTCGGGTCCGGCGCTCGCGCAGCTCCGTCTCGGCGTCGCGGAGGTCGGCGGCCCGGTCGGCGGCGTCGGCACGACGGCGCTCGGCCTCGTGTTTCCGGCCGAGAAGCTCCCGCGCGAGGTCCTCGCGGCTGGCCGCGACGGCCTCGCGTGCGCTGGCCGCGTGCTCCTCGACCCGGTCCGCGAGCCGGTCGGCACGCGCCTCCTGACGCTTTCGCTCGGCGACCAGGTCGACGACCGCGGCGTCGACGGCGTCGAGTTCGTCGCGCAGGCGCTCCGCGTCGTACGCGGCGGTCGCCGCCGGATCCTCGAGCGTGTCGAGCAGGCGGTCGACC
This sequence comes from Haloferacaceae archaeon, assembly GCA_028274865.1. Lineage (GTDB taxonomy): Archaea > Halobacteriota > Halobacteria > Halobacteriales > Haloferacaceae > A07HB70. Next base: position 16,483 of record JAQCMY010000007.1, read on the forward strand.
CGCCGGCGCGCGCGCTCGCTCGTCCGGTCGAGCAGTCCCATACGAACGGACGGCTCTCGGGAATATTAGTTGTGGCGCCAGTCCGGCGCCCGAGGCGGGCGGACGGGGCGCAGAACACGGGGGTGCTCGCGGCCTCGACACGCCGGCAGCGTCCGGACCGACTCGGAGGCCGAGGCTCGCCTACTGGTCGGGCCGCGACAGGTCCAGGTGGTCGTAGTCGCCCGAGACGCTCACCGACTCCAGCGTCGCCTCCTGTATCGGCGCGTCGTCCCGGTCGGTCGGGAGCGAGCCGATCGCCTCGACGACGTCCATCCCCTCGGTCACGCGGCCGAAGACGGCGTGCTTGTCGTCGAGGTGGGGCTGGGCGTCGAGCGTGACGAAGAACTGCGAGCCGTTCGTGTCCGGACCGGAGTTCGCCATCGACAGCACCCCGGGGCCGTCGTGGCGCAGTTCGGGGTGGAACTCGTCCTCGAACTCGTAGCCCGGCCCGCCGCGGCCGGTCTCGGTCGGGTCGCCGCCCTGGAGCATGAACTCCGCGATGACCCGGTGGAACGCGACGTCGTCGTACAGCGGATCCGTCCGGCGCTCGTCCGTCTGCGGGTCGTCCCACGGGCGCTCGCCGGTCGCCAGGCCGACGAAGTTCGCGACGGTGCGGGGTGCGCGCTCGTCGTACAGTTCGACCGAGACGTCGCCGTGGTTCGTGTGGAGCGTGGCCGGTATCACGGCCAAGTTCGGGCGGGCACGGGGAAACCCGTTGTGGTCGGGTTAGCCGTCCAGCCGGTAGCCCTCGACGCCGGACGCGCCGAACCGCAGGCCCAGGCCGGCTGCCGGGAGCGACAGGCCGCGGGCGCGCCGGACCCAGAGCCGCGGCGTGACCCCGGTCGGAGCGTACGCGGTCGACAGCGACCAGACGTGGTCGGCGAGGCCGAGCGTCAGGTCGCGCCGGAGCGTCGGCGGCGTCGTCTGCGGGCAGTAGCAGAGACAGACGCCGTCGGTCGCGCGGAGCTCGCGCTTGACCGTCTCCAGGAAGTCACGGTAGCGCTCCCGCCCGCCCTGTTCGGCCTCCGTGACGGGGTCGACGACGAGCAGCGACTCCCGGTCCAGCGCCGCGACGTGTTCCGCCGGCGAGGACAGGAGGTCGTCGCCCGACACCGCCGCGACGGTCGTGTCCGCGGCGCCGTGGGCGTCGAGGCCGTCCCGGACCTCCGCGGCGGGGCGGAGCGTCGTCAGGTACCGCGTCGTGTTCGCGGCGCTCGCGGCGTACAACAGGCGCTCTGCCGGCGAACTCGGCTCGGCGAGCAGGGCGACCAGCCCGCCGGCGGGCACGCCGCCGTCGAGGAGGCTGTCGAGCGCAGCGACACCCGTACTCCGGCGTCCGGTCACGGCTGGAGTTCGGGCGGGACGATCAAAACGTTGTGGGGGGTCGTCGACGGACGGTCAGCGCGCGCGCAACTCGGCGAGGACGTCGGCGGCCTCGCCGGAGGCGAGGACGTCCCGCGCCGTCTCGAGGCTCTCGTCGAGGGTGTCGGCGCCGCCGCCGGCGTAGACCCGCACCGCGGCGTTCAGCGCGACGGCGTCGGCGAACCCGTCGGTCCGCTCGCCGGTCACCACCGACTCGGTGATCTGCGCGGAGTCGCCGGCGACGTCCGTCTCGTCGACGGCGAGGCCGTCGCGGTCGAACGTCATCCCGTACTCGGCGGTCTCGATCTCGAAGTCGTCGAAGGCGCCGTCGGCGTGCCACTCCGCGACCTTCGTGTAGCCGGGGCGGATGTCGTCGTACCCCTCCATCCCCTGGAACATGATCACCCGGTCGAACGACGCGGAGTCGGCGCGCTCGACGGTCTCACAGAGCTTCTTCGCGAACGCGAGGTGGTAGAACGAGCCGAGGTGGACGTCCGCGTCGGCGGGGTTGGCGAGCGTCTCGACGGTGTTGACGAACGTCCGCACGCCCATCTGGTCCCGCCGGTCGTGGAGGCCGTGGATCGCGGGGTTGAACGCCGGCTGGTAGTAGAAACCGAAGCCCGTCTCGTCGGTCATCGCGGCGGACTCGGCGGGCGAGCGGCTGGTGTCGACGCCGAGTTCGTCGAGGACGTGTTTGTACGCGTCCTGCTTCTGTGTGGGCACCCGGTCGCCCGAGTGGACGACGACGGGGACGCCAGCGGCGGCAGAGACGAGGCCGGCGGCGACGCCGAGAATCGCCGTCTCACCCTTGCCGTCGTAGTTCGCGCCGCAGTCGACCGGGTCACAGTCCGGCGCGGCCCGCTCGACACGGTCGTCCATCACGTCGACGAAGGCCGCGAGCTCCTCCGGGACGTTGTGCTTCCAGCGGTTCGCCAGCCAGAACGCCCCGAGCGTCGTCGGGTCGGGGTCGTCCGCGAGGATGCGCTCGAACGCCTCCGTCGCCTGGGCACGGCTCATATCTGCTGCCGACTTCGTGCCCGAGCCGACCACCTCGGTCATCAGTCGCTTCAACGGCCACTCGCCGAACCGCTCGTCGCGTGTCGCGCTCGCCATACCTCCCGTTGTGTGGGAACACATAAGAACGGCGCGTCCGCGGCTAGCGCATCTCCACGAGCGAGACAGCCGACGCCGTGTCTGCCGTGACCCACTCGGTGAGGTACCGCTCCGGCGCCGACCCCGCCGGGACGATCGTCACCTCGGAAGGGTCGTCCGGGTCGTCGTACAGGTGTGTCAGGTCGGCGTCTGCGCCGTCCCGCGGCGGCTGTTCGGTGCTCACGCGACCGCCTCCGGAGCGGCGTGCGTCCACCCGATCGCCTCTCGACAGTTCGAACGTCGAGTGAGATAGTCCATAGCTACACGTTCGAACGACAATACAAATAGTTAGTGGATAGAGACGGACCGGACGCAGGCCGGACAGACGGCACGCGGCGAGGGGCGAGTCGGCAGGCGACCCCGGTCGAGCCGGTGGCTCCGGGCAGAACGCTGTCGACGGCCACGGCGTCGGGAGCGGCGCGGTCAGAGCGTGTGGACGGCCACGCCGCCGCCGCACTCGGGACAGGTGTCGACGTCCTGGGTGACGTTCTGGCCACAGTCGCGGCACTCGTGGTGTGCCGAGCGTTCCCCGGCCTGGCCGCCGTCTGCGATCAGTTCGATCAGCCCCATGGCGGGCACCTAACGTGAGTATCGGTGATAAGTTCACCTCCGGTCGCGGCGCCGAACGGGAGAGCGATACGGCGTATCGCGCCCCCGGCGCAGCCGGGGAGGCCGCTCGCGGCGCAGACGGCAGAGGCGCCGCGTGAGGCCGGACAGAACGAGCCGGGCGGTGAGCGACACGGCTCCAGCCGACGGAGTCCGGCGCGTCGCCGACGCCGACACCCTCGCGGAGGGCGACCCGAAGGCGGTCCGGGCTGGGCGGCGGTCGGTAGCGCTCGGCTGCCACGAGGGCAGGGTGTACGCGGTCGACAACCGCTGCCCGCACGTGGGGTTCCCGCTCGCGGAGGGACCCGTCGAGGACGGCCTGCTGACCTGTCACTGGCACCACGCGCGCTTCGAGCGCTCGGGCGTGGACACGTTCGACCCGTGGGCCGACGACGTGCTGGCCTCCCCCGTGGAGGCGGTCGACGGCGTCTACGTCGACCCCCATCCCGAGCCGGAGCGTGGCCCCGAGCGGTGGCGTGAGCGGCTCGAGGCTGCCTCTCGCGAGAACCTCCGTCGTCGCCGCGAAGTCCGTCCTCGGACTCGGCGAGGCCGACACCGACCCGGCTTGGACGGTCGCACGGGGCGTCCGGTTCGGGACGCGCGACCGGGACGGCGCCGAGCGCGCCCTCCGGACGGCGGTCGCGGGCTGTGACCGCGCCGTCGTCGAGACGATGCCGTCGCCGCCACGACAGAGCAGGTCTAGCCCGACGCCGGCCACACGCTCGACGTCTGCAACGCGGCAGCCGAGACGCTCGACGTCGTCGGGTGGGACGACCGCGACGTGGTCGCCGACGTCTGCGCCTCGCTGGTGCCGGCGTCGACGCCGAGCGGAGCGGAGCTGTCGTCGTGGCGCCAGCCGGTCGACCTCGTGGTCCCGCTGTTCGGCGCGTACGACGGCCTCGGGCTGAACGCACGTAGCGGGACGACGAGAACTCGTCGCGAGCGGTGTCCGCCCGACGGCCTCGACGAGACGCTCCTCGGAGACGACCCGCACGCCGTCGTCGACGCGCTCTGTGACGCGACCCGGGCGGGCGCGACGTCCGCGACTCTCGTCGACCGGGTCTGTCACGCCGCCGCGGCCCGGTCGTGTTTCGCGCGGAGTTCCGCCGCGAACGGCCCGGCGTCGCCCGTCCGGAGCGCCGTCGGGAGGCTCCCCGACCCCTCGCGGAGCGACGTCGGACCGGCGCGGGCGTCCGCCGACTCGGGGTCGGGGAAGAGCGCGAACACGTAGTCCCGGGACTTCCCGGGGAGCACCGGCTGTGTGTCGTGCGCGTCCGGCGGCGTCGGGGTCGCGCGCCACCTGGACGCCCGCCGTCGCCGGCACGGCGACGTGTCGGCCCGACCGCTCGGCGACGAACTCGGACACCGGGACGCCCCGGGCGTCTACCGCCGGCCTGTGCGGGTGTTCTCCGGTGGACGTCGTCGAGGAGGACGGCGTGCGACGCCGGCTCGTCGACCCGGCTCTGATAGTACCGGACGGCGCGGCGGAGCTGCTCTCGGACCGGGAGAGCGGGTCGGCGCACGGCAGGGAGCAGCGGCGAGCGGGGCTGGCGCCGGCGGCGACACGCCGGTGGACGAACCGTCGGAGGAGCGTCGTCCTCCCGACGCCGCGCCGGACGGCGCGAGAGTCGGCCGGTCACCGAACTGGCTCCCGGGCTCGTCGGGCCGGACGAGGTGGTAGCGGTCACTCTTCTGGCGAGAGGGGAGCGGGAACGCGTCCGCGCCCGCCTCCCACCACGGGCTGTGGCCGTGGAGTGCCCGGAGGGGGGCGTCCTCTGCGTCGGGTGTCACCGCGTCGGGCCGGGCACGACCGCCGCCGGTACGACTGTACCGCACCGGAGGGCGGGGAGCCGGGGGGTCCGCCGGCAGGAGCAGACGGCTGCGTCGGTCAGTCGTCGGCCGACGCCGTGTCCGGCCGCGGGACGGTCACGTCCGCCAGGCCCGCCTCGATCTGGTCGCGCCGCGCCTCGAGTTCGCCCGGGAGAACGAGCCGTCCGCCGAGGTCCGCGAGCGGCTCGTCGCTGGTGTAGCCCGGACCGCTCGTCGCGAGTTCGAAGAGTACGCCGTTGTGCTCGCGGACGTAGACCGACCGGAACCAGTGGCGGTCGACCTGCCTCGTCGGGCGCAGCCCCGCCGCGCGGGCCGCCGCCCGCATCGACGCCTGGTCCTCGTCGGTCGGCGTCTGGAAGGCGACGTGGTGGACCGTCCCGTGGCCCTGCCGACCGCTCGCCACCGCGGGCACGACGTCGACGTAGCGGCCGACCGGGCCGTCGGCGGCGAAGCGGGTGCGCTCGTCGCCGGCCGCGGCGCCCGGGGCTGGTTCGGTGCCGACAGCCGACAGCCCCATCGTCTCGAGCAGGGCTGCCGTGGCGCCGGGGTCCGCAAGCCAGAGCGTCACGGAGTGACAGCCACGAATCGCGGCGTCCTCGGGGACGAACGCCGTCCACGGGACGGTCGGGTCGTCGGCCGGCAGGTCGACGGCGACGAGTTCGACCGGCAGGCCGTCGGGGTCGCGGAAGGGGAGGACCGTCTCGCCGAACCGCTCGACCCGGTCGTCGTAGTCGACGCCGTGGTCGTCGAACCGCGCCTCCCAGGAGTCGAGACTGCCGGCGGGAGCGCGGAGGGCGATTCGGGAGACCTGTCCGGCGCCGACCGTCCCGGACCCGGCGCCAGCCCACGGAAAGAACGTCACGCTGGTGCCGGGCGTCCCCTCGGCGTCGGCGAAGAAGAAGTGGTGCGCGCTCGGGTCGTCCTGGTTGACCGAGCGCTTGACCAGGCGGAGGCCGAGGGTCTCGGCCCAGAACTCGAGGTTCCGCTGCGGGTCGCCCGCGACGCAGGTGACGTGGTGGATGCCCGGCGTGGGCGTCTGGTCTGCCACGAGAGCGTGTCGCGCCACGGCGACTTCAATCCGCGCTGACACGGGTGTTACCGGCGACAGCGCCGTTCGCGGCGGGGTAACGTATTTGCCGACCGACTCTCAGGAACGTCTGTGAAGAAACCGCTGCTCGCGACCGACTTCCTCGACCGGGCCCGTCGGTACTACGGAGACCACGAGGCCGTCCTCGCGACGACCGGGGACCGGTACACGTACGACGAACTCGGCGCCCGCGCGGACGGGTTCTCGGCTGGCCTCCAGGCACGCGGCGTCGAGAAGGGCGACCGCGTCGCCGTGCTCGACCCGAACACTCACTACCACCTCGAGGCGGCGTACGGCATCCTCCAGGCCGGCGCGGTCCACACCCCGCTGAACTACCGGCTGACCGCCGACGACTTCGCGTACATCCTCGCCGACGCCGGCGTGACGGCGGTGTACGCCGACTACGAGTACGCCGAGAAGGTAGAGGCGGTTCGCGACGAGGTGCCGGTCGAGACGTTCGTGACGAACGACACCGGGGCCGTCGACGGCGACTGGGAGGCGTTCGACGAACTGGTGGCGGGCGGCGGCGCGTACGACCGCCCGGAGATGAGCGAGGACGAGGTGATCACGATCAACTACACCTCCGGGACGACGGGCGACCCGAAGGGGGTCTGCCGGACCCACCGGACCGAGGCGCTCCACGCCTACCTCGTCTCACACCACCAGCGGATATCGGACGACGACGTCTACCTCTGGACGCTCCCGATGTTCCACGTCAACGGCTGGGGACACATCTACGCGGTGACGGGACAGGGCGCGCGACACGTCTGTACCCGCGGCGTCGACGCCGCAGAGACGTTCCGGACGGTCGCCGCCGAGGACGTCTCGTACCTCTGTGCGGCGCCGACGGTGTTGAAGATGCTGATGAACAGCTACGACGACCGGGGCGGCGACGTCCAGACGACGGGCGCGAACCCGGTCCGGGCCGCGACGGCGGGGTCGGCGCCGCCGGAGGCGACGATCCGGACCGTCGAGGACGAGTTCGGGTGGACGCTCGTCCACGTCTACGGCGCGACGGAGACGGGGCCGCTCGTCACCACCTCGGACGCCCGGCGCTTCTTCGACGACGACTCGCCCGACCGCTTCGCGCTGAAGAAGCGACAGGGGATCGGCTACCTCGGCACCGAGGTCCGGGTCGTCGACGAGGACGGCGAGGACGTCCCGCAGGACGACGAGACGCTCGGCGAGGTGGTCGTCCGGGGCAACCAGGTGATGGACGGCTACTGGGAACAGCCGGAGGCGACGGCGGCGGCGTTCTCCGAGCGGATCGAGGGCTACTACCACACCGGCGACCTCGCCGTCGTCGACGAGAACGGCTTCATCTCGATCCAGGACCGAAAGAACGACCTCATCGTCACCGGCGGCGAGAACGTCTCCAGCATCGAACTCGAGGACGTCCTCTTCGACCACGGGGCGGTTGCCGACGCCGCCGTGATTCCCGCACCGAGCGAGGAGTGGGGCGAGTCGCCGAAGGCGTTCGTCGTGCCGGCGAGCGGCGACCCCGACGACCCCGGCGCGACCGCGGACGACCTGGTCGCGTTCTGCCGCGACCGTCTGGCGTCGTTCAAGCGGCCCCGCGAGGTGGAGTTCGTCGACGACCTGCCGACGACCGCGACGGGCAAGATACAGAAGTACGAGCTCCGCCAGCGGGAGTGGGCCGACGAGGAGCGGATGGTCGGCGAGGGGTAAGCGGGCGTCGTGCGCCGACAACACGGGTGGACGATTATGAACAATTATTTGTACGTCATCTCTGTGTAAGTGAACATGTCGCAGACAGACGGTCCGGTCGATCGTCGCGACGTCCTGAAACTCGTCGGCGCTGGCGGTATCGCCGGGCTCGCGGGCTGTGCCGGCGGCGGCGGCGGCGGCAGCAGCGAGTTCCCCGAACTCGGCAACTACCCCGTCGAGGGCGACGAGGTCGTGTTCGGGTTCAACGTTCCGCAGTCGGGGTCGTACTCACAGGAGGGTGCCGACGAGCTCAACGGGTACAACCTCGCGATGGACCACCTGAACAACGGCGGCGGGTGGGTCGACGGCGTCGACGCCCTGTCCGGCGACGGCATCCTCGACAAGACGGTGACCTCCGTCGAGGGCGACACGGCGACCGACGCCGACCAGGCCCGGCAGGAGGCCCAGCGGATGATCAACCGCGACGACGCCATCATGGTGACCGGCGGGTCGTCCTCCGCGGTGGCGATCGCCGTCCAGGAGCTGTGTCAGGAGGAGAAGGTCATGTTCATGGCCTGTCTCACCCACTCGAACGACACCACCGGCTCGGCGTGTGTCCGCTACTCGTTCCGCGAGATGTTCAACGCGTACATGACCGGACAGGCGCTCGCGCCGGTGCTCTCTGACGAGTACGGCTCGGACCTGAACTTCTACCAGCTGTACGCCGACTACACCTGGGGCTCGACGGTCCAGTCGTCGATGCAGCAGTTCCTCGAGGCAGAGGGCTGGACCCAGACGAACTCGGTCGCGACGCCGCTTGGCACCTCCGACTACTCGTCGTTCCTCGCGGACGTCCCGCGCGACGAGACGGACGCACTCCTGCTCGTCCACTACGGGCTGGATGCCGCGAACTCGCTCCCGCAGGCGATCGAGGCCGGGCTGGACGAGGACCTGGAGGTGATCGTCCCGCTGTACAACCGCCTGATGGCGAACGCGGCCCGCGAGTCGATCGACGGCATCTTCGGCACCGCCGACTGGAACTGGCAGCTCGAGAACGACGCCACACAGTCGTTCGTCGAGGCGTTCCGGAACGAGTACGACAAGGTGCCGTCGTACGCCGCCCGGCTGGCGTACTCACAGACCCTCCAGTACGCCGCCGCCGTCGAGCGCGCCGAGACGTTCTACCCGCCGGAGGTCATCCGGGCGCTGGAGGACCACACCTACAGCGGGTTCGGCCTCGGCGAGGAGACCATGCGCGCCTGCGACCACCAGGCACAGCACGACGTCCTCGTCGTGCGCGGCCTGCCGGAGGGCGAGCAGACCGAGGACCAGCTGCTCAACGTCGTCGGCCAGACCGCGCGCGGCGACATCGGCTACGCCTGCGACGCCGGCCCGGCGTCGGAGTGCGAGCTCGGCAGCTACGGCGACGAGTAACAGCCGGCCCGGCGCGCAGCCGGCTGCTGTGCGCTCCGCAGCGCGGTCGCGCCGCCACAACGCTCTAACACTCGACAACCATTGATCACGACGATACCACCATGACGCTGCTCGCAGACGTCGCCTCGATACTCCTCAACGGGCTCCAGCAGGGCGCGATCTTCGCTCTGCTCGGGATCGGACTGACCATCATCCTCGGGACGATGGAGTTTCTGAACCTCGCACACGGCGCGCTCTACCTCGTCGGCGCCTACACCGGGATGTTCGTCTTCCGGGAGTCGACACTCAACAGTGGCCTGCTCAACAGCGCCGGGATCGAGTCGTTCGGTCTCGCGTTCGGCTTCCTCGCCGCCCTGATAATCGTCCCGCTCGTCGGCCTCGGCGTCGGTGTGCTGATGGAGCGGTTCGTCGCGAAACCGTTCTACGACCGCCCGGAGACCGACCAGCTGCTGGTCACCTTCGGACTCGCGCTCATCGTCACCGAGGTGTTCAAGGCCGTCGTCGGGGGCGACACCTTCCAGCCGGTGACGCCACAGCGGATCCTCGGTGTCAGCGTCTCCGGGCCGGTCACGCTCCCGGTCGTCGGCGCGTTTCCGAAGTGGCGGCTGTTCATCGTCGGTATCGCCGTCGCGGTCATCGCGGCGACGTACCTGCTGATCGAGAAGACGGACTTCGGACTGGTCGTCCAGGCCGGCACGCACGACTCCGAGATGGTCCGGCTGCTCGGGATCCGGATCGAGCGGTCGTACAGCCTCGTGTTCGCCGTCGGCGCGGCGCTGGCGGCGCTGGCGGGGCTCATCGGCGTGTCGTTCCAGACGATCAGCCCGCAGATCGGCACCGAGCGCGCGCTGGTGCCGGCCTTCCTCACGATCGTCGTCGGGGGCGCGGGGTCGGTGCCCGGCGCCATCGTCGGCGGCGTGGTGCTCGGCGTCGTCGTCGCCGCCGTGACGCAGTCGCCGTTCGCGCAGTGGGCCCAGATCGTGTTGTACATCCTCGTGGCGCTGGTGCTGGTGTTCCGTCCGGAGGGGATCTTCCCCGGCGGGGTGGGAGAGTGAGCGACCGGACCGCGGGCGACGGCGGGACCGTCGTCGAGGAGCCGGCACCCGACCCGACCCTCGCCGACCGCTACCGGGCGGTCCGGAGCCGCGACGCGTTCGTCCTCGTCGGGACGGCGGTGGCGTTTCTGATCTTCCCGTTCGTCCTCGTCGACCTGCTCGGGGCCGTCGCCGACGTGGTCGGCCTCAGCATCGGCGGCTACGAGGGCCTGCCGTCGCTCGTGCTCATCTACGGCATCGTCGTCGTCGGGTTCAATCTCCTCCTGGGCTACACCGGCCTGCTGTCGTTCGGCCACGCGGCCTTCTTCGGCACCGCGGCGTACGCGGCGGCACTGGTCAGCACGGGGTTCGGCAGTCCGGTCGTGATGGTACTCGTCGGCGCAGCCGTCGCCGTCGTCATCGCCGTCCCGATCGGCTACGTCTCGATCCGGCGCTCGGGGGTCTACTTCGCCGTCCTGACGCTCACGTTCGGGCAGATGCTCTACTTCTGGGCGATCGGCCCCGGCGCGTGGCTCACGAACGGCGACAACGGCTTCTCCGACGTCGGCGTGAACGGCCTGTTCGGCGTCGGGGCGCTCCCGCTCGAGACCCACGTCCCCTTCCTCGGGACGCTGACGTACGTCTTCGTCGCGACAGTCGCGTTCCTCGCGGTGGCGGCCGCGAGCCGGATCGTCAACTCGCCGTACGGGCTGATCTTCAGGGCGCTCGGCGAGAACCAGCAGCGCGTCGCGTTCGTCGGCCTCGACGTCGAGCGGTACAAGCTGACGGCGTTCGTCGTCTCGGCGGCGTTCGCCGGCGTCGGCGGCGCCCTGTTCACCGTCCACGAGGGGTTCATCCACCCGAACTCGGCGCTGTACTGGATCGTCTCGGGCGACTTCGTCATCATGACCGTCCTCGGCGGCACCGGCTCGCTCGTCGGCCCGATGTTCGGCGCCCTCATCTTCGAGTACATCTCGAACGTCGTCTCCGGGGTGAGTCTCCCGCTCGTCGGCTCGATCGGCTCGCTGTGGCGGCTGGTGCTCGGCGCCGTCTTCGTCCTGATCGTCTGGGTGCTGCCGGGCGGCGTCGC
>JAQCMY010000015.1 GCA_028274865.1 Haloferacaceae archaeon
GCCCACGACTAACGTCGTGGAGTCCCGCGCTGTACCACGATGACCGACGACGAGTTCACCACACCGATCTACCACGACGAGGACGCGGACGTATCACACGTAGCGGACAAGACCGTCGCCGTACTGGGCTACGGCAGCCAGGGCCACGCTCACGCCCAGAACCTCGCCGACAGCGGGGTCGACGTGGTCGTCGGCCTGCGTGAGGACTCCAGTTCGCGCTCGGCTGCCGAGGCCGACGGCCTCCGCGTCGAGACGCCGGCCGTCGCCGCCGCGGAGGCCGACATCGTCTCCGTGCTGGTGCCCGATACCGTCCAGCCGGCGGTGTACGAGTCGGTCGCGCCGGGGATCGAGCCGGGCGACACGCTCCAGTTCGCCCACGGGTTCAACATCCACTACAATCAGATCCAGCCGAAGGAGGGCGTCGACGTGACGATGATCGCGCCGAAGACGCCGGGACACCTCCTCCGGCGTAACTACACGAACGACGAGGGGACGCCCGCGCTCCTCGCGGTCGAACGCGACGCGACCGGCGAGGCCCACGACGAGGCGCTGGCGTACGCGAAGGCCCTCGGCTGCACGCGGGCCGGCGTCGTCGAGACCACCTTCCGCGAGGAGACCGAGACCGACCTGTTCGGCGAGCAGGCGGTGCTGTGTGGCGGCATCGTCGAACTCATCGTCACGGGCTACGAGACGCTCGTCGACGCGGGCTACTCGCCCGAGATGGCCTACTTCGAGTGTCTCAACGAGATGAAACTCATCGTCGACCTGATGTACGAGGGCGGGGCGATGGAGATGTGGAACTCCGTCTCGGACACCGCCGAGTACGGCGGGCTGACGGTGGGGCCGGAGATAATCGACGAGAGCGTGCGCGAGAACATGGACGAGGCGCTCGCGGACGTCCAGGACGGCACGTTCGCCCGGGACTGGATCCTCGAGAACCAGGCGGGACGGCCCGAGTACGACCAGTACCGCACGGCGATGCAGGAACACGAGATCGAGGCGGTCGGCGCACGCCTGCGGGCGCTGTTCGCCTGGGCCGACACGGAGGCCGAGTGATGGCCGACGAGGAGGGGCGTGTGGCCCCGCGGCTGCGCGACGTCGACCACGACGCCCCGGACGGACTGGCGACGAACGGCGTCTTCGGTCGGGGGGGCGCCGGGACAGAGGACCGGGACACGACCTGTCGCGCCGCCCACGGCGCGCCCGCGGGGGCCGAGGAGTGAGCGACCGCACCCTGTACGACAAGGTGTGGGAGCGACACAAGGTGCGGGAGCTGCCGAACGGACAGGACCAGCTGTTCGTCGGCACACACCTCATCCACGAGGTGACCAGTCCGCAGCCGTTCGCCGAGCTCCGCGAGCGCGGCATCGACGTGGCGTTCCCGGAGCGAAACGTCGCCACGACGGACCACATCGTCCCGACGGACCCGGAGACCCGGGACGACCGGCCGCTGGCCGACGACTCCGCAGAACAGATGCTGTCGGCGCTGGAGCAGAACACCGAGGAGGCGGGGATCACCTTCTACGGCCTGAACTCCGACCGGCAGGGGATCGCCCACGTGATGGGGCCGGACGTCGGCGCCACCCAGCCCGGCACGACGATCGTCTGTGGCGACTCCCACACCGCCACCCACGGCGCCTTCGGCGCGGTGGCGTTCGGCATCGGCACCTCGCAGGTGCGGGACGTCCTCGCCTCCGGCTGTGTGGCGGCGGACAAGTCCGACGTGCGCCGCGTCGAGGTGACGGGCGAACTGCCCGACGGCACCGTCGCGAAGGACGTCATCCTGAAGATCATCGGCGACCTCGGCGTCGACGGCGGCGTCGGCTACGCCTACGAGTACGGCGGGCCGACGGTAGCGCGGATGGCGATGGAGGGGCGGATGGCCGTCTGCAACATGTCGATCGAGGGCGGCGCCCGCGTCGGCTACGTCAACCCCGACGAGACGACCTACGAGTACCTGCGGGGGCGCGAGTTCGTGCCCGAGGGCCGGGCGTTCGACGAGCGAAAGCGCTACTGGGAGTCGGTCGGGTCCGACGACGACGCCGTCTACGACGACGTCGTCGAGGTCGACGTCGACGGCCTCGCACCGATGGTGACGTGGGGGACGACCCCCGGACAGGTGGCGCCGGTCGACGAGCCGGTTCCCGCTCCGGCGGACCTGCCGGCGGACGAACGCGAGGCCGCGGTCGCCGCCCAAGAACACACCGAGGTCACGCCCGGCGAGCCGATCGCCGGCCACCCGGTCGACGTGGCGTTCATCGGGACGTGTACGAACGGGCGCGCGAGCGACTTCCGGCAGGCCGCCGCCGTCGTCGAGGGCCACGAGGTGGCCGACGGGGTTCGCGCGCTCGCGGTGCCCGGCTCCACGACGGTCAAGCGGACGCTGGAGGAGGAGGGGGTCGACCGGGTGTTCCGCGACGCCGGCTGGGAGTGGCGCGAGGCCGGCTGCTCGATGTGTCTCGCGATGAACGACGACGCCCTGCGGGGCGACGAGCGCTGTGCCTCCTCCTCGAACCGCAACTACGTCGGCCGGCAGGGGTCGAACGACGGCCGGACGTTCCTGATGAGCCCGGCGATGGTCGCCGCCGCCGCCGTGGAGGGCGCGGTGGCGGACGTACGCGAGTTCGACACGGGAGGTGTCCTGCGGTGACGGTCGAGGCACCGGACGCGCCCGACGACCTGCGCGTCACCCGCGTCGCCGGCACCGGCGTCGCGGTGCGCGGCGACGACGTCGACACCGACCAGATAATCCCCGCCCGGTTCCTGAAGTCGACGACGTGGGAGGGGCTCGACGAGTACGCCTTCTACGACAACCGCCGGGACGACGACGGCGAGATAACCGGCGACCACCCGTTCGACCGGCCAGAGCACCGGGGCGCGTCGGTGCTGGTCGTCAACGAGAACTTCGGCTGTGGCTCCTCGCGCGAACACGCCCCGCGAGCGCTGCGTCGCTGGGGAGTGGAGGCGATCGTCGGCGAGTCGTTCGCGGAGATCTTCGCGGACAACTGCAAGTCGCTCGGGATGGTCGCCGCCGAGGCACCCCCGGGTGTGGTCGCCGAACTCCAGGACCTCGTCGAGGAGAACCCCGAGGCGGGGCTTGAGGTGGACGTCGCCGAGGAGCGGGTCGTCTACGGCGGCAACGAGGTCGACGTCCACGTCGACGAGGCGATGCGCGAGGCGCTGATCCAGGGCGTCTGGGACACGACGACGCTGATGCGCGACGCCCTCGACGAGACGCGCGAGGTCGCGCGCGACCTGCCGTACGTCGAGGAAGTGGGGTAAGGTGGCCGAGCGAATCGCCGTCGTGCCGGGCGACGGTATCGGCAGAGAGGTGGTGCCGGTCGGCGTCGACGTGCTCGACGCGGTCGGGGCGTTCGAGTTCGTCGAGCGTGCGGCCGGCGACGCCGTCGCCGCGTCGACGGGCGACCCGCTGCCAGACGAGACGCGCGAGGCCGTCCTCGACGCGGACGCGACGCTGTTCGGCGCGGCGGGCGAGACGGCTGCCGACGTGGTCATTCCGCTCCGGCGCGCGCTCGACTCGTTCGTCAACGTCCGACCGGCGCGGGCCGCTCCCGGCGTCGACGCGCTCCAGCCGGACACCGACCTCGTGATCCTCCGGGAGAACACGGAGGGAGTGTACGCCGGCATCGAGTCGGAGATAGCCGACGGCGTCGCCACCTGCACCCGCGTCGTCACCGAGCGGGCGAGCCGGCGGCTGGCCGAGTTCGCCTGCGACTACGTCGCGGAGCGCGGCGAGGCGGCGTTCACCCTCGCACACAAGTCGAACGTGATGCGGGTCACCGACGGCCTGTGGCTCGACGCCGTCGAGGCGGTCGCGGCAGACCACGGCGTCGACGCGGAGCCGGAGCTGATGGACGCGCTGGCGATGAACCTCGCGATGTCGCCGGAGTCGTACGACGTGGTGGTCGCGCCGAACCTCGCGGGCGACGTACTCTCGGACCTGGCGGCGGGGCTGGTCGGCGGCCTGGGCCTCCTGCCGAGCGCGAACATCGGGAGCGGCGGCGGGCTGTTCGAGCCGGTCCACGGGACCGCGCCCGACATCGCGGGACAGGGGGTCGCGAACCCGCTCGCGACGGTGCTGTCGGCGGCGATGCTCCTCGACTTCCTCGGCCACGAGGCCGCGGCGGCGGACGTACGCGCCGCCGTCGAGGCAGTGCTGGTCGACGGCCCCCTGACGCCCGACCTCGGCGGCGACGCGACGACGGCGGCGGTTGGCGAGGCGGTGCTGGACCGGCTGGCGTAGGATCCGAGTCGGCGGCGGCCAGACACGACGACGATACCCGGGACACGGCTCGACGAGGCGACCGTCGAGCGTCCCGGCAGCCGAGCCGACGGACGCCCGCGAGGCGAGCGGACCGGCGCCGTCTCTCCCCGGCTGCGCCGTCAGCCGTCGTAGCCGGTGCGGATCCGCTCCCACTTCCCGCGGTCCTCGAGGCGGTTCTGGAGGGCGCGCGCGTACTCGTCGGCGAGGCGTTCGGCGTCCTCGAGGCGGTCCTCGTCGTCTCCGTCGCCGAGGCCGAGGACGCCCTTCAGCGAGTCGACGACGCCGCCGTCGGCGCCCGACCCGCCGCCGCCCGGCCCGCCCATCTGCGAGCGGACGTCCTCCAGTTCGGGGAGGATCTGTGGCACCTGGGTGGTGTCGGCGACGACCCGGGCCTGCTCCGGGTCGCCGGGGTGTTCGATCTCGAACTCGACGGCGGCCATCACCAGCCCCCACTCCTGGGTGCTGAACGACGACTCGCGAATCTGGCTGTCGAACTCCTTGTCGACGGCCATCCGGTCGCCCGCGATCTGGTCCGTCCAGTGGCTCATACCGGGCGAATGGGGAAGCGCGTGGTTCAACGTTTCCCCCGACCGGACACCCGAATTCTCTTGTCGCTCTGGATGAAGAGTGAGGGAATGAAGATCGGCCGCCGCGGCGTGCTCGCCGGCGGTGCGCTCGCGCTGGGCGGCGCGGGCGCGTACGCACTGACCCGTGAGAGCGGCGGGGAGTCGCCGGTACAGGAGGAGGGCGCGCCGACAGAGGTCGAGGACGAGCGGGCGGCGTCGCTCGCGGCCCGGTTCGCGCCGGACCTGCACTTCGACGCCCGCGAGCGGTGGTTCGCGACGGACCCGCTGCGGTACGCGAGCGACCGCGACGGCGATCGCGTGGTCGACGGGTTCGACGCGCTCGACGGCTACACCGCGGAGTTCGGCGACGACCCGCCCGCACCGACGGTCTACTACCGTGTCGTCGAGTACCCCGACGACCCGCTCGTCGTCGTCCAGTACTGGATCTACTCGGCGTTCGACCAGTTCACGACCAACTTCCACTGGCACGACTGGGAGCTGCTCCAGACGTTCGTCGACACCGACGCAGACCGGGCGGTCTGTCACGCGGCCAGCGCCCACTCGCGCGCGGTGCCGAACAACGAGTACCTCGAGCCGGAGGCGGCGCGCGCGGCGGTGCTGTCGGAGCTGGGCAGCCACTCTAGCGCGCTGGGGCTGAACGCGACCCGCGACCGGTTCGAGCGCCTGCCGCTCGACGACTCCGGCGCCGACGTGACGAACGAGGTGCTGACGGCGGCGGGCGTCGTCGAGGCGCTCCCGGCGGCGTACGGCCTGCCGCGCGACGAGGGCTTTCGCCTCCCCTACCTCGTTCCCGAACTCGACGGCGAGCCCCTGACGGCCCACGACCGCCTGCCGAACGTCGACGCGTCCGATCTGCTCCCCGACGACGTGACGATGCGGCGGCGCGACGCCCTCGACGCGCCGCCGACGGACCTGCCGGCGCGCGAACCCGGCGAGGTCTGGACCCACCCCGACTCGCCGACCGAGGGCGACCGGACGTACGGCCTCGTTTCGACCGCCGAGGTGCGCGAGATCGACGCGCTGACCGGGCCGACGCTGAGCTTCGAGTTCCCGATTCCGGGGTTCGCCGAGGACGCCGTCGCGAGCCACCTCAGCCCGACCGACCTGCCGTGGACCCAGCCGCGGTGGACGCGCCCGGAGGTCGACGTCACCGACCCGGCCCACCGGAGCGCGCTCGCGGACCGCTACGACGGCGTGACAGTGGGCGGGGCGCTCTCCAGGATCGTCGGCGCCGTCCGCGAGACGAGGGAGTCTGCCGACGCGCCCGACGGCGAGGGGGTGGCGACGCTCGCGCCGACCGTCGAGGCGACGGCGCTCCTCGAGTCCGACCCGACGCCGGTGCCGACCTCCGCCGGCCGCGTGATCGCGGACGTCCCGCCGGGCGACCACCGCCTGACGCTCGACGCCGCCGGGACGGCGCCGTACGCGGAGCAGGTTCCGACGGGCGAGGGCGAGACGGTCCGCGCCGGCGTCGACGGCGCCCTCTCCGTCGTGCCGAACGCCGCCGCGGTGAAGGTGCGGCTGGAGACGGCAGCCGAGGCCGGCGTCGAGCGGGTGGCGATCGAGGACGACTTCGCCGGACGGCTCTACGACGCGCCGCCGGACGGCGAGGGCCGCGCCGCCGTCTACGCCCACGAGGGCGGCGCCTACACCGTCGAGGTGCGGGACGCGGAGGGCGTGCCGGGGGCGTACCGCGCCAACCCGGACCCGGGCGAGGGCGTGACGCTCCAGGACGTCCAGACGGGCAAGGTCCCGCTCGCGGGGTTCGTCCGCGACCTGCTGTCGGAGACGCTGTCGAAGACGGAGGCCGCGACGGAGACGACCCAGCGGGCCGAGCCGGACCTGCTCGCGCAGCGGACGGAGACGGGCGACAGCGACGACAGCACGGCGACGCCGACGGCCACGCCGACACCCACGGCTACGTCCGAACCCACGGAGCGCGGGACGGGCGGCGGGCAGAACGACTCCGACTCCGGCGGCGGCGTCGTCAACGGCCTGTCGAACGCGCTCGACGCCGCCGAGCGGGCGGCGGCGCGGGCGGCGGAGCGCGACGGCCCCGGCGCGGACAAGCAGCTCGAGGCCGTCCGGAACCGGCTCGACGGGCTGGAGCAGGCCGTCGACTCGGCGCCACTCTCGCCGGAGTTCCGGACGCTGCTCCGGCGCCGGCTGTCGATCCTCGACCGGCGGATCGCCGAGGCGCTGGACGCGCCGGCCTGACGCGGGGCTTTTGCCCCGTCGGGAGCCAGACCTGGCCGTGCGGCTCCGCCTCCCCGACCGCTGGGTCGACGCCTACCTCGGGCGGGCGCCGTCGCTCGTCTGGCTCCTCGTCGTCAACGTCACCGCCTTTCTCGTCGGCGTCGCGTTCTACGCCGCGCCGAGCCGCGCGTTCGGGCTGGCGCTGGCCGAGGTGCCGACGTTCGTCTACCCGCTGTACGCCGACTCGCCGACCGCGCTGGCGCTGGCGACGCTGTCGCTCGCGACGCTCCTGCCGAACCTCGGTCGGCCGCCCGCCGACGCGCCGCTGAACCGGCCGCTCGCGTACCTCCACACCCTCGCGTTCGTCTGGCTGGTGAAGTACGGCGTCTGGACGGTCGTCGCGCTCCTCCTGCGGCCCGACCGCTACGTCTTCGGGCCGGCGCCGCTGTGGGCGTTCTGGGGAATCGCGCTCACCCACGCGCTGTTCGTCGTCGAGGCGGGACTGCTCCCGCGGGTGGGCGCGACGACGCGCGGCGCGCTCGCGGCGGCGCTCGTCGCGATGCTGGTCAACGACGCCGCGGACTACCTGTTCGGCTTCCACCCGCCTCTGCGGTACGACCCCGGCCTCGTGCTGGCGGGCCTGACGGCTGCGCTCTCTGTCGGGGCGGTGCTGCTCGCCGCGCGGTCGTTCGACCGCCTCGAGCCCCACGACACGTCGACCGACGGCGTGACGTAGTGGTTAAACCCGCTCGTGCCCTCGCAGCCGACATGGACTCCGCCGTGCTACTCGACCTCCTCGGGAACGAGAACCGGCGGCGTATCCTCAGACTCCTCGCGCGAAAGCCCTGCTACGTCACGGAGATCAGCGAGTACCTCGGAGTGAGTCCGAAGGCGGTGATCGACCACCTGCGGAAGCTAGAGGAGGCGGGCCTGGTCGAGAGCCGGACGGACGACCAGCGGCGGAAGTACTTCAACATCTCGCGGAACCTCCGGCTGGAGGTGAACGTCTCGCCGTACGGCTTCGGCACGAAGTCGGCCTACCCCGCGAGCCAGAGTCTCGACATGTCCCGCCGGTGTCCGCACCTCTCGATCGACGTGCCGAGCGGCGAGAGCGACGGGGTGACCGAGGCGGCCGAGAAGCTCAAGCGCCTCGAGGAGCTGGAGAACGAGCTCTCGCTCGCCCAGCGGTGGGTGTACGGCCGGATCACCGAGGTGTTGGACGAGCTGAACGAGCGGATCGGCCCCGACGTCGACGGTCGGTTCCACGCCGAGGTGCTGGCCGCCGTCGCCACCGGCGCGTCCAGCGTCGAGGCCGTCGGTGACGAGGTGGAGGCGCCCGTCGAGGTCGTCGAGGAGGCGCTCCGCACCCTCGCGGAGCGCGGCCTCGTCGTCCGGGACGGCGACGGCTGGCGCGTGCGCTAGCTCGTCCAGCCGGCCCGGAGGTCGCGCCCGAAGTAGTGGCCGACGAGCGCGACCAGCCCGCCGGTCGTCACGCCGACGCCCGCGAGTTCGACGCCGTAGCCCGCCAGCACCGGCAGGAGCGCCCCGCCGAGGACGACAGAGAGGACGAAGCCGAGACCCGCGGCGAGCAGCCCGGCGAGGGCGCACTCGACGTACTGCGACGCGGCGCTCGCGACGCCGTAGAGAAACGTCCCGGCGAACAGGAGGCCGAACCGTGCGCCGGGAACGGGGACGAACGTGCCGCCGACCATCGCGGCGACGCCGAGGGCGAGCGCGACGGCGAGCGCCCGGAGCGAGAACGGGATGCTGGGGCGCGGGACGCGAGGCCGGAGGCCGGCGAGCCGTCCACCGGACGGGTCGTCTTCGCCCTCTCGCTCCCGTTCGACCTCGACAGTCTGGTCCATACCGCGACTGGGAGCGGCGCCGACAAGGCCCTTCCGCCCGACCGGGGGGATTGAAGTCTGCGCAGCCGCCCGAGAGCGTATGAACAGCGGAGACCGCGTGCGCGTCGACGGCCCCGACGGGACCGAGGTCGGGACGCTGATGCCCTCGACGACCGACGACCACCTCGTTCTCAAGCTCGCCGGCGGCTACAACGTCGGGGTGGCGCGGGCGGGCGCCGACGTCGAGGTGATAGAGCGGAGCGCCCGCGAGGTAGACGCCGTCGACTCGCCGGAGACCGGGTCGGCGACGACCGTCGAGTTCGACGACGACCTGCCGACCGTGGCGCTCGTCTCGACCGGCGGCACCATCGCCTCGACGGTGGACTACCGCACCGGCGCCGTCACTGCGCGGTTCGACGCCGAGGACGTCCTGCGCGCCGTCCCGGACCTCGCCGGGCGGGCGAACTACCGGGGCCGGGTCGTCGCGAACATCCTCTCGGAGAACATGACGCCCGACGTCTGGCGGGCGCTGGCCGAGGCGGTCGACGAGGAGGTCAGCCGCGGCGCCGACGGCGTCGTCGTCATGCACGGGACGGACACGATGGCCCACTCCGCGACGGCGCTCTCGCTGATGCTCGACGCGCCCGTGCCCGTCGTGTTCACCGGGAGCCAGCGGTCCGCAGACCGGCCCTCCAGCGACAACGTGATGAACGCCGTCTGCGCCGTCGAGGCCGCGACCGCCGACCACGCCGAGACCCTGATCTGCATGCACGAGGGGCTCTCCGACGACCGGTGTGCGCTCCACCGCGGGCCGCGCGCCCGGAAGAACCACACCTCGCGCCGCGACGCCTTCGAGACGGTCGGGGCGGAGCCGCTCGGGACCGTCGACTACGGGACCGGCGCGGTCTCCTTTCGCCGTGACCACGCCCCGCGCGGCGAGGGCGAGCCGACGCTCCGGCCCGACCTCGACACCGACGTGGCGCTGTTCAAGTTCGCTCCCGGAACCGACCCCGCGGCGCTCGACGCGCTCTCGGGACGGGCGGGCGTCGTCGTCGAGGGGACGGGGCTCGGCCACGTCTCGACCGACCTGATCCCGCGCGTCGAGGCGCTCGTCGACGACGGGACCGTCGTCGCGATGACGAGCCAGTGTCTCGAGGGACGGGTCTGCGACCGGGTGTACGACACCGGGCGCGACCTCCTCGACGCGGGCGTCGTCGAGGCGGGCGACACGACCCCCGCGGCGGCGTACGTCAAGCTGATGTGGGCGCTCGCGAACGCCGACGACCCGCGGGCGGCGATGCGCCGGGACCTCGCGGGGGAACTCCGGCCCCGGTCGGTCCCGTGGACCTGAGAGCCGGGACGGACGGCCCGACGACGCCGCCCGGGTCGCGGCTGCCCGCCCCGGAGCGGGTCGGGCCGGTCGGTGTCGCCGCGAACGCGGGCGCCGGCGCCGGCGTCGCGCCGGCGGCCCCCCGAGAGGCACAAGCGACTTGACGGGGCCGAACCGAGCGGGCGGCGTGTACCACGTCGTCGGCGGCGGCATCGCCGGACTGGCTGCCGCACACCGCCTGCGCAGCCACGGCCACGAGGTCCGGGTGATAGAGGCCGGCGACGACCTCGGCGGGCTGGCGGCGACGTACGAGACCGCGGGCGACCCGATCGAGCGGTTCTACCACCACCTCTCGAAGTCCGAGGAGACGATCGTCGAACTGGCCGAGGACCTCGGCCTCGGCGACGCCGTCGAGTGGCGAATCGGCAAGAACGCCTACTACGTCGACGGGGTGGTCCACCCGCTCGACACGCCGCCGCAGATCCTCGCCTACCCCCACATGAGCCTGTACGACAAGATCCGGCTCGGCCTGCTGACGAAGGGGATCGACGTCCGTGGCGGGTGGCCGGAGCTCGACGCGTACGACGACCTGTCCGAGTACGAGGACGTGCCGGTCGAGGAGTTCGTCGTCGAGCACACCACCAGAGGGGTGTACGAGGAGTTCCTCGAGCCGCTGCTGGACGCGAAGTTCGGCAGCCGGAAGGAGGACGTCTCGGCGGCGTGGTTCCTCGGGCGCGTCCAGTTCCGCGGGGAGCGCGACCTGCTCCGTGGCGAGGTGCTCGGCTACTTCGACGGCGGGTTCGGGCGGCTGCTCGACCGACTCGTCGACGCCGTCGGACGCGAGCGGATCGAGACGGGGACGCGCGTGACAGACGTCGGCGTCGCGGACGGGCGCGTCGCGTCGGTGACACTCGACGGCGGGACCGGCGAGCAGACCGTCGAGAGCGACGGCGTCGTCGTGGCGACGATGCCGAACGTCCTCGAGGCGCTGACGGGCCACGAGTGCGCCGTCGACTTCCAGGGCGCGCTCTGTGCGGTCGTCACGCTCCCGGAGCCGCTGACCGACACCTACTGGCTCAACGTCGCCCACGACGCGCCGTTCGGCGCGCTGGTCGAACACACGAACTTCGTGCCGCCGGAGCGGTACGGCGGCGACCACCTGCTGTACGTCGCGAGCTACGTCCAGAGCCTCGACGACCCGCTGTGGCGGGCGAGCGACGCGGCGGTCGAGGACCGCTGGCTCGCCGAGATCGAGTCGATGTTCCCCGGCTTCGAACGGTCGTCTGTCGAGTCGTTCCGGCTCTCGCGCGCGCCGCGGGCCGCGCCCGTCTACGAGCGGGGCTACCTCGACCTGGTGGTGCCGTACGACCTCGCCGACGACGTCGCGGCGGGGCTCTACTACGCGGGGATGGCCAGCCCGGCGCAGTATCCAGAGCGGAGCCTCGACGGCGGCGTCGTCGCCGGCTACGAGTGTGCGGACCTGATCGCGGAGCAGGCGGACGGAGCGGACGAGACGACGGGGGCGGGCCGGCCAGTCGGCGAGGCCGGCGGCTATTAATCCTCGGCGGCCCTACGCTGTCCCGTGACTGCGCTACCGGCCGGCGTCCACAGGATTCGTGGCTTCGGGGTGAACGCCTACCTCGTCGCCGGGGACGGCGAGGGACCGACGCTCGTCGACGCCGGAACACCGCTCGACGCCGGCGCGGTCGAACGACGGGTCGAGCGGACTGGCACCACGCTGGCGGACGTCGAGCGGGTGCTCCTGACGCACTACGACGTCGACCACGTCGGGGGACTGGCGGAGCTGGCGCGCCGCGGGCTGGACGCGCCCGTCTACGCCGCCGACCCGGACGCCGGCCAGGTCCGGGGAGACAAGCCGCCGCTCGCGAGCAGAAAGGGACTCGTCCAGCGGCTGACGGGCCCGCTCGTCGAGGTGCCGGACCTCCGGGTCGAGCGCGTCGACGACGGCGAACGGGTCGGCCCGTTCGACGCCTACTACACGCCCGGCCACACGGCTGGCCACGTCGCCTACGAGCACGAGGAGCGGTCGTCGCTGTTCGCCGGCGACCTCGTGATAGCGCGCGACGGGCGGCTCCGGGTGTCGCCGTGGCCGGTGAGCCACGACACGGACGCCGTCGCAGCGAGCGTCGTCTCGCTCGCGGACCGTGCCCCCGCCGCCGAGGTGCTGGCGATGGGCCACGGGACGCCGGTCACAGAGCGCGGGAGCGTGGTCCTCGCGCGGCTGGCGACGGCTGCGGCGCGGCGGACGTAGCTACGCGCTCACGTCGTCGTCGACGCCCGGCGCGTCGCTCGGGTCGACGTCTGCCGGCTCCGACTGGCCGCCGACCACCACCTCACCGTCGGCCGTCTCGACGTAGACGTCGTCCGCGAACCCGCCCTCCGCGTACGGGTGTTCCGGCTCGTCGAGGCGCTCTGGCGTCGAGGGCGCAGCCGGAACGGCGACCCGCCGGAACTCGCCGAGCGGGTCGGCTATCGTGATCTCGTGTGCCTCGAAGAAGTCGCGGTAGCGCCCGTAGTGCTCGCCGAGTTCGTCCGCGGGAAACTCCATCATCTCGGTCCAGCCGTGGTTGTAGAAGTCGAAGTTGGCCTGAATGTGGGTGATCTCCCGGGCCTCGGCCTCGGGAGAGCCCGCCTCCAGCGCGGCGACGTAGGTGTCGAAGGTGTTGTCGAAGAAGGCCTCCATGCGTGGTTCGCGCTCCTCACGGCGCCCCTCCGCGGCCTTCTCGCCGAACACGTCGACGTGGAGGCCGACGAGCCGCTCCCGAACCCGCGGGCCGACGACGGGGAGCGTGAGCGCCTGCTTGGCGGCGAAGTGTCTGACGTTCTGCCGGATCTTCACGTGAACTGTAGGGCGTGTCCGGTCTTGAAACGCACGCCCTGCGACGCCTGACCGGGGTGACCGGATGGCAATCCACATTACCCCCCAGTTCAAACCGTGGCGTATGAGCCAGTCCTACGTGGTCGTCGGCGACGGGATCGCGGGGAGCTCCGCGGCGGAGACGCTGCGCGAGCGCGACCCGGACGCCGAGATCACCGTCCTCACCGAGGAGGGCGAGGCGCTGTACAACCGGATCCTGATAAAGGAGTTCGCGAAGGGGAAGCTGCCGGAGGCGCCGATCTCGATCCACGACGAGTCGTGGTACGAGGACCACGACGTCGACCTGCGCCTGAACACCGTCGTCACGGCCCTGCGGCCCGACGACCACGAGATCGACACCCACGACGGCGAGACGCTGAGCTACGACAAGCTCCTGCTCGCGACCGGCGGCACGCCGACACAGCTCCCGGTCGAGAACGCCGGCGCGGACGGGGTCCACCACTTCTGGACGTTCCAGGACGCGCGGAATATAAAGGAGGACGCGGAGGCGAGCGAGCGCGCGGTCGTCGTCGGGGCCGGGCTGCTCGGCATCGACATCGCGGCCATCTGTGGCGCACAGGACGTCGATGCGAAGTACCTGATGCGGGGCGAGTGCTGGTGGCGGTACGCACTGACGGAGGCTGGCGGCGAGATAATCCACGACGCCCTGCGCGAGATGGGCGTCGAGCCGGTGTTCGACTCCGGTGTCGACCGGTTCGAGGTCGACGACGACGGGCGCGTCGCGGCGGCAGTCGACCCGGACGGCGAGCGCTACCCCTGTGGCTGGGCCGGGGTCGCGATCGGGCTGGACTTCAACGTCGAACTGCTCCAGGGAACCGGGATCGAACGGGACGACGGCATCGTCGTCGACCAGTACATGCGGACGACCGCCGACGACGTCTACGCCGCGGGCGACGTGACCCGCTACCACGACACGATCACGGGCGAACGTGAGCAGAACGGGTCGTGGGGGAGCGCGAAGGAACAGGGCTCGGTCGCCGCGACGAACATGGTCGCGGGCGGCGAGGCGGAGGCGTTTCGCTGGGTGTCGACGTACTCGATCACCCACTTCGACTTCCCGTTTCTCTCCTTCGGCCACCCGACGATCGGCGACGAGTACGCCGAGCGCACGTACTCCGACAGCGAGTGGCGCCGCGTCGCGTTCAAGAACGGCAAGGTCGTCGGCGGGGTGCTGATCGGCGACCTGTCGGCGCAGTCGGCGTACAAGCGCCTGATGAAAGAGGAGCGTGTCGTCGCCGACCAGACCGACGCGCTGTTACAGAAGCAGGTGGACACGGAGGCGCTGGAAGAGGTGGCACCGACGACGCGAGGGTAGCGGGTCCGCAAGGTTCGTAACCGCCCGGCGACGAGAGAGACCATGGACGGAAGCGGGTCGATGACGCTCGCGTTCGAACTCGACGCCCTGCGGGCGTTCGCCGACCCCGGAGCGGTGTTCTCGGACGCACGCGGCTGGACGGAGTACGTCGGCGTCGTCTCCGAGCAGCCGACGTACGTGGTGACCAACTACACGCGGAAACACCGGGTTCGGCAGGACTTCTTCTCCGGGCCGCGCGGCGTGGCCGAGAGCCTCGAGCGGGTGCGCGAGCAGTTCGAGACCGACCGGCACGTCTTCGTCGGGACAGCCGACGAGGACCGTGACGTGGCCGAGGCGACGGAGTGGGAGTACCTCGACGTGGCCGACGCCGCCGCGGCGGCGGAGTGGGCGCTCGACGAGGACGAAGCGGAGGCAGAGCAGTTCGCCGAGTCGACGCGCGACGACTGGCCCTGATCCGTCGGGGAAACGAAAGGGATAATCGCCCACCCGTACACCTCCGGTTAATGGCGCGTCAACTGCCGGACGTGCAGGCCTCGCGTCCGGACGTGACGGTCGGACTGAGCCGCGTCGGGGTAACTGACGTCGAGAAACTCGTCGAGGTGCCGCGTGACGAGGGCCGACCGCTGGTGTTCACCGCCGACTTCGAGGTGTACGTCGACCTCCCCGGCGGGCGGAAGGGCATCGACATGAGCCGGAACATGCAGGTGATCGACGAGACGCTCGAGGCGGTGCTCGCGGACCCGGACTCGCGGCTGGAGGGGGTCTGTGGCGCCGCTGCCGAGCGCCTCCTCGCGAAACACGACTACACCACCACCGCGCAGGTCCGGATGGAGGCAGAGCTGATCCTCCGCGAGAGCGCTCCGGAGAGCGACCTCCCGACCCAGC
Source organism: Haloferacaceae archaeon (assembly GCA_028274865.1). Lineage (GTDB taxonomy): Archaea > Halobacteriota > Halobacteria > Halobacteriales > Haloferacaceae > A07HB70. The sequence goes on from JAQCMY010000015.1 coordinate 15,342, forward strand.
ACAGCGTCGACGTCGTCGCCGAGGCGACCGCCACGGAGGACGGCACCCACGAGTCGATCGGCGTCGAGGTGACGGGGATGACCGTCTGTCCCTGTTCGCAGGGGATGTCCGAGAGCCGGGCGCGCGAGGTGCTCGCGGACCTCGGCGTCGACGGGGCGACAGCCGACGAGTTCCTCGACCGGGTGCCCCAGCCGGGCCACTCCCAGCGCGGCCACGCCTTCCTCGCGGTCGGGGCCGAGGGCTCGCCCTCGGTCGACCTCCACGACCTCGTCCGGGTCGCCCGCGACTCGATGAGCGCGCGCATCTACAACGTCGCCAAGCGACCGGACGAGGACCACATGACGTTTCGCTCGCACTCGAACGCGCGGTTCGTCGAGGACTGTGTGCGTGCGCTCGCAGACGGCGTCGTCGAGGAGTTCGGGGGGCTTCCCGACGACGCCGTGGTGCGGATGCGCCAGTCGAACGACGAGTCGATCCACCAGCACAACGCCCACGCCGAGCGCGAGCTGACGATGGGACAGCTCCGTGCGGAGACGAACGGCGACGCGGTGATGCCCGAACAGCGCGTCGACGGCGAGTACCCTGTCGAAGCGGACCGCTGGCAGGCGAACGGGACGGCGCAGTCGAACGGCGAGCGCTGAGTCAGCGCTCGCGGACGCGCGTCATCAGCTCCTCCGGCGTCGACGCGGGGGCCGACCACGTCGTCGCTCCTTCGGTCCGCACCCGCGCGGTGCCGGCCTCGCCGGAGGCGCCGGGGCGGACGACCGTCTCGTGGTCTGCCACGCGGAGCGCCGCGCGGTGGAGCCGCGAGCCGGCGTCGTCCGTGACGGCGACGACTGGCGCGCCGCCGTCGGTGAGACGCGCCGCGGCGGCGCCGTAGTCCGCCACCTGGACGCCGAACCGCTCGTGTGCGCCAGCGAACGCGGCGACGGCGTCGCGGGCCGTCTCGCGGTACGACCGCTCGCCGGTCAGGGCGGCGAGGTCGAGCAGGGCGTTCGCGAGGGCGGCGTTCCCGTCGAGCGGCCGGAGCGGTCTGTCGAGGAGGCCCACGCCCTCTGCGGGACCGTCGCGGAAGGAGCCGTCGTCGGTCCGGAGTCGACGGACCGTCTCGTCGGCGACGGCGCGGGCGCGGTCCGCCCAGTCGCCGCCGAGCACCTGTCCGGCACGGGCGTAGGCCCGGACGACAGCCGCGCGGTCCGCGAGCGGGGCGGGCGGAGCGTCGTCTGCGTCGTACCGGCGGACGCGCCCGTCGTCGACGAGGCGGCTGCCGAGCGTCGTGAGCGTCGTCGTCGCCCGCTCGCGGGCGTCCGCGTCGTCGACGTACGCCGCGAGACCGAGGAGGGCGTCGGCGGCGAGGGCGTTCGGGCCGGCGAGCGTCGTCTCGTCTCGCTGCCCGTCGGGGCCGACGCTGGCGCCGAAGGCGTCGCCGGTCCAGAGCGCCCTGTCGATGAACGCCGCGACGCCGGTTGCCGTCTCGCGCCGACCGTCGTCGCCGGTGTGGAGGTAGGCAGCCGCGAAGGCGCGACAGAGCGCGGCGTTCGCCGCGAGGGGCTTCTCCCGGCTCGGATCGGTCCAGTCGCGGGCCGCCGCGAACCGGACGAAGCCGCCGTCGTCGCCGCGCAGGCCGGCCTCGACGGCGTCGAACGCGCGCCGGGCGAGCGGCGGGTCGACCTTCAGCGCGAACGCGAGCGTCCGCGGGAGCGGGAACTTCGCCTCTGTCCCCCACCCGCCGTGGGTCTCGTCGTACTGGACGTCCAGCTGGCCGGCGACGTGGGCCGCGACGGCGGGCGTCACCTCGCCGCCGGGGGGTGCCTCGTCGGCGAGAGCGCGGGGCACCTGCCCCGCCTCCCCGCCCCGTTCGGCGTAGGCGTCGGCGACGGAGCCGAGTACGTCCCGCATCGTCGTGGCGTCGAGTGCGCCCGCGCTCGTGACGACTGTTCCGTCGGGCGCGAGAAACGCCGTCGTCGGGAAGCCGCCGGCGTGGTAGCGCTCGCGCACCCGGGGGCGCCTGTCGACGTCGACACGGACCGGGACGAAGCCGTCGTGGATCGCGGCGGCGACACGCGGGTCGGCGTAGGTGGTTCGGTCCATCTCCCGACAGGGACCACACCACGTCGCGGTGAGTGAGAGCAACACCGGACAGTCCCGGTCACGCGCCTCGTCGAAGGCCGCCGCGCCCCAGTCGTGCCAGCGCACCGTCGTCGGGTCGTCGGCGGAGGCCATACAGGTGTGGGGAGACGGGGCAGTGTAAGCCTGACGAGGCGGGCGGAAGCTCACCCGTGACCGAGTGAGCCTGAGCGACAACACGACCCGGCCATCCACGCGCCAAGGCTGGATATTCTCCGTTTGAACCCCCTCTCCAGCATATCGCGGCACACTTCGATTAACCCCGCTCGGTGCGTTCGACGGAGGGAGTTCACCCGCCCGTGGATGCTCCACGGAGTGTCGACATATGACCTCATCGTCCGACCCATTGAATAAAACAAGCAGGTAGAGTACAGCGACGAGGCGGACCAACACGTTCGCGGTGCGCCCGCTCTCCGAGCAGGACGAGCGGCTGCTCCGCGACCCGCTGGACGCCTCCGCGGGCCTGTGGAACGAGTTGAACTACGAGCGTCCCAGAATCGCGTAGCGATTTTGTGTGCGAACGAGACCTACGGTCTCGTTAACGTCGCCAGCGGTTCTTCGACGGCGAAAATGTGTGGAACACCGCCGACTGTCGCAAGCAGTACGTCGGCGTTCTCGGCTCCGCCACCGCACAGCAGGTGATACGGAAGAACAACTCGGCGTGGCAGTCGTTCTTCGCCGCTCGCGAGAACGACGAGGACGCCGCCCCGCCTGGCTACTGGGGTAACGAGGACGACGGCAGAGAACTCCGGATGTACATCCGAAACGAGCAGTACACGCCGGAAACAGGCGAGGTCGCGGCTGGAAATTCCGGTCGGCCAGGCTCTGAACGACGAGTACGGGCTTGGCTACCACGGACGTCTGCGGCCGGAAGTGTGCGGCGCTCCGAAGTGGGAGGGCGAACAGGGCCGCCTGGAGATACAATACGACGAGGTGGACGACACGTTCAGGACCACTCAGCCTGTCACCGTGCCTGATTCTCGACAGGATTCACCACTGGCTTCGGACGAAGCCGCACTGGGCGTGGGCGCGAACACACTCGTCGCCTGTACCGCCACGACTGGTCAGCAGTACTGCTACGAGGGACGGGACCCGTTCGCCCGCTTCCGCGAGACGACCGAGGAGATCGCCCGTCTGCAGTCCAACCTCTGCGAGGGACGACACAGCAGTCACCGGATACGGCGCTTGTATCGCAAGCGGACGCGACGGCGCAACCACGCACAGGGCGCGCTCGTCCGGGACTTGCTGGAACGACTGCACGACGAAGGTGTTGCCACCGTGTACGTGGGCGACCTTACCGACGCGCTGTCGGCACATTGGTTAGCAGAGGTGAACGAAAAGACCCA
>JAQCMY010000017.1 GCA_028274865.1 Haloferacaceae archaeon
CGACGGTGCTCCTCGTCGTCGCGGCTCTGGGTGCCGCCGCCGTCCTCGCGAGCCGGACGCTCGGCGACGACGCGCTCGCGGACCTGGCCGACCTCGACGACGCGTAGCCGTGGCACGACCGATTCAAGTGCGAGAGGCGCGCCCGTAGCGACGTGCCGACCTCCACCGCGCCGGGCAAGATCTACCTGTTCGGCGAACACGCCGTCGTCTACGGCGAGCCGGCGGTTCCCTGTGCAGTCGAGCGGCGGGCCGCCGTGACCGTCGAGGCGCGCGACGACGACCGGGTGGTCGTCGAGGCGTCGGACCTCACGCTCGACGGGTTCACCGTCACCTTCGACGGCTCGACGGCAGACGCCGACCCCGAGTTGGACGTACCGACACGGCTCGTCCAGTCCGCGACGGGCTACGTCGAGGAGGCTGTCGCGCAGGCTCGCGACGCCGCCGACGCCCCGGACGCCGGCTTCGAGCTCTCGATCGACTCGGAGATCCCGCTCGGCGCCGGACTCGGGTCCTCTGCCGCCGTCGCCGTCGCGGCGATCGACGCCGCCACTCGCGCGCTCGGAGTGACACTTCCGCGCGAGGAGCTCGCCGAGCGCGCCTACCGCACCGAACGCGCCGTCCAGGAGGGCGGCGCCTCCCGCGCGGACACGTTCTGCTCGGCGACCGGCGGCGCCGTCCGGGTCGAGGGCTCGGACTGTCGGCGGCTCGACGCGCCGGAGCTCCCCTTCGTCGTCGGGTTCGACGGCGGCGCGGGCGACACCGGCGAGCTCGTCGCCGGCGTTCGCGCCCTCCGCGAGCGCCACGCCTTCGCCGCCGACACCGTCACCGCGATCGGCGACGTGGTGCGCGACGGCGAGGAGGTGCTCGCCGACGCCCCGGCGGGCAGCCCCGCCGACGAGTCGACGCTCGCAGTTCTCGGCGGCCTGATGGACTTCGACCACGGCCTGCTGTCGGCGCTCGGCGTCTCCACCCGGTCGCTCGACGCGATGGTGTGGGCCGCGCGCGAGGCCGGCGCCCACGGCGCGAAGCTCACCGGCGCGGGCGGCGGGGGCTGTATCGTCGCGCTCGACCGGACGGACGAGACGGAGCGGGCGCTGCGCTACGCGCCGGACTGCGTCGACGTCTTCCGCGCCGAACTCGCCACGGAGGGGGTCGTCAGGACGTGATGGTGCTCAAACTCGGCGGGAGCGTGATCACCGAGAAGGACCGGCCGGAGACGCTCGACGGCCCGGCGCTGGACCGGGCCGCGGACGCCCTCGCCGGCGCGGACCGGAGCCGGGACCTCGTGGTCGTCCACGGCGGCGGGAGCTTCGGCCACCACCGCGCCGACGAACACGGCGTCGGCGTCGAGTCGGGGACCGGCGACGCCGCCGCGGCGTTCGCGGTCCACGGCGCGATGACGACGCTCAACCGCTTCGTACTCGACCGGCTCCACGACCGCGGCGTGCCCGCGCTCCCGGTCCACCCGCTCTCGGCGGCGGCACGCGGCGCAGGCGGGGAACTGACGCTGCCGCTCGCGCAGGTGGCGACGATGCTCACCGAGTCGTTCGTCCCCGTCCTCCACGGCGACGTGGTCGCGACCGCGGGCGAGGGCGTCACCGTCCTCTCCGGCGACGAGATAGTCGTCCGGGTCGCGACGGACCTCGGCGCCGACCGGGTCGGCCTCTGTTCGACGGCCCCGGGCGTCCTCGACGGCGACGGCGAGGTCGTGTCGCGGGTGTCGAGCCTCGACGACGCCGCACTCGGCGGGAGCGACGCGACCGACGTCACCGGCGGCATGGCGGGGAAGGTCCGGACACTCTTGAGCCTCGACGCCCCGGCGCAGGTCTTCGGCATCGACGGTCTCGGAGCGTTCCTCGCGGGCGAGTCACCGGGAACGCTCGTCGACTGAGTCCGGCGCTCGGGCCGGCTCAGCACTCGACCCGGAGGCCGTCGTGCGCGACCCGCACGTCGACGCCGCCCGCGGCCCGGTCGACGCTCGCGAGCATCGCCTCGTGGCGTCCCTCCGTGTGTGGGTAGAGGTGGGTCAGGTAGACGCGGTCGACGTCGACGCCGCGCAGCGACTCGCCGAGGCTGGTCGGCGTCGGGTGGTTCGACACGTCGACGTCGTCCGGAAACGAGCAGTCGTGTGCGAGGACGCGCGCGCCGTCGGCGAGGCGGGCCATCCCGCCGAACGCCTCGGTGTCGCCGCTGAAGACGAACGCGTCGCCGAAGCGGTAGGCCAGCCCGGCCATCGAGTGGCGCGTCTCGCGCGCCCGGACGTCGAAGCCGGCGACGGAGAACTCGCCGGGGTGGACCTCGCGGAGCCGCAGGTCGATCCGGCCGCGGAGGTAGTCGTGGACGTCTAACAGCCCGTCGACGAGCGCCTTCGTCCCGGACGGCCCGACGACCGAGAGGCCGTCCGCGCCGGCGAGCCACCGCGCCTTCAGGAGCGCGAGGAGGTCCGAGACGTGGTCGAGGTGGTGGTGGGTGAGCAGCACCGTCGAGACGCCCTCGTAGCCCGCGTCGGTGCCGGCGAGGCGGCTCAACACGCCGGCGCCACAGTCGACGAGCAGCCGGCGGTCGTCGCCCTCGACGAGCAGTCCGGTCTGTGCGCGGTCCGCGCTGGCCATCGCACTCCCGGTGCCGAGGAAGGTGACAGCCGTCACCGTGGCGCCTCCGGTCCCGAGCGGGCACGGGTCCGTCCCGGGACGGGGCGTTCGTGGTCGGTCACGCCGTCAGCGGAGCCCGGTCGGGAGTCGGTCGACGAGCGGAGCGACCGCCGGGTCGCCGGCGGCGACGTGAGCGCCGACGTCGGCGACGCCCGCGACGAGACCGGCGAGAACCGCAGTCTCGACGGCACCGAGGCCGCCGAGGACGCCGGCGAGGCCACCGAGGCTGCCGCCGCCGACCGCCGCGAGCACCGACTGGAGCGGCTTGTCACACACGTCCGTATACGGGCGCGCCGGTCACCTGAACCTTCGGTCGACGGTGCCGCCGCCTCGTGTCCACGACGAGCGTCGGCCACGCGGGCGCTCGCCCCAAGCGCCTTACTACTCCCGTCCGTGCCAGTCGTAATGACCGCCCGTGATATCCTGCGGTCCGCCGTCGACGGTGACGACGTCGGGTTCGACCCCGAGACGGTCGAGCTCGCGGACGAGGACGTACTGGGGCGGCTCTCCGCGCCCGTCCGGGAGTGGTGGGTCGACCAGTTCGGCGCATACGTCGACGAGAACGGCGGCTTCTTCACCCCACCACAGCGCGAGGCGGTTCCACGCATCGGCGACGGCGAGAACGTCCTCGTCGCGTCGCCGACGGGGAGCGGGAAGTGTGTCAGGCCCGACACGCCGGTTCTCGTCCGTACGGGCGGCGACGCACGGCTGCTCCGTGCGACAGAGATGAAACGGCATCGCACGTCGAAGCTCGCCGACGTCGACGAGAGCGGTGAACTCCACGACAGCGACCTCGAGGCGTATTCGCTCGCTGGCGACGACGTCGAGTGTCGCGACTCGTTTGTCTACACAGAGCAGTACAGCGGCGACCTCCACCGGATCGAGACGACGTACGGCCGCGAGGTGGAGGTGACGCCGGACCACCCGCTCCTCGTCGAGACGGCCGACGGCAGGGAGTGGGTCCGGGCAGCAGACGTCTCCGAGGGGGACCGAATCGGCGTACCAGCCGAACTCGACCTCCCCGCCCGACCGGTCGATCCGGACGTCGACGCCGCGCTGGCGGCGCTCCGTGACCGGTATCCGGTCGTACTGACGTCCGTCGACGCGTCCCGGGTCCGGTCGGCGCTCGACACCGCTGCGGGCGTCGAAACGCTCCCGGAGCGGACCCGCCGCGAGGCGCTCGCACTCGCCGACTGCTCGACCTCGGCGGTCGCCGATCGTCTGGGGGTCGGCACCGCGACGGTCCACGGGCTGGTCACCGGCGAGTCGTCACACCGGGGTGCCGCGTTTCTCGACCTGTTGTGCGACGAGGTGAGCGACCTCGGCGACCGTGAGGTGCTGGTCAAGCGCGACGACGGAGAGGTAGAGCAGTTCCGGCACCCGGAGACGGTCGACGACGAGATCGTGACGTTCACCGCGTTCGTCCTCGCCGAGGGAGTGATCGGGGAGGACGGCGCGTGCCGGCTCGTGGCGTCCCAGCGTCGTCGCGAGGGGCTGCTGTCGGACGTTCTCGAGGTCGCCCGGGAGCGATTCGGGGTCGACGTAGACGTCCGCGACGAGCCCGGGCCGGACTACACGGTCGGGAAGAGCGCGTTCGGACTGTTCGTCTCCGAGTGGCTCGGTATCGACCGGGGTCGAGGCCGAGCGGGTCGATTCCCCGACTGGGTGCTGAACATGCCCGAAGAGCTGAAACGGACGTTCGTCTCGGCGTTTCTCTCGCTGGAGGCGGCGGTGCGACCGAACGAGGTCCGGGTCGTCCAGGCAGACGAGATGAGAGTAGAGCAGCTGAACACGCTCCTGCTCTCGTTCGGGCTCCTTCCGTCGCGACGAACGGTCGAGAGGGCGGCGACGAACACCGACGACCAGGCGTATCGAGAGTGTTACGAACTCGCGGTTCGCGGCGAACCGGATCTCGAGCGTCTCGTCTCGGAGTTCGACGTCCGGCACGGTCGAACGGAGGAGGTTCGGCCGGACGCCGACGGTGGAACGTCCGGAGCGCCGGTCGACAGACACGCGTTCGACGACGAGCAGATCCGCCGGCTCTCGAAGCAGCTCGAGGACGACGAGGCGTTCGACGAGGCACTCGGGAGCGTCCACGAGGCCGTCCGGCAGAGCGGGTACGTCACCGACCGGGCGTCGGAGACGCCCGACGGCGCCGCTTCGGAGCGCCCCGACGACGCCGGGACCCGAGACGTCAGGGAGGGGAGAGCCCGCCGACGCGATCAGAACGTCAGCTGGCTCGAAGTGACGTCGACCGAAATCGTCAGCTACGACGGCGAGGTCGTCGACCTCAGCGTACCGGAGGCTCGGAACTTCGTCGGCGGACGCGGCGCGCTGTACCTCCACAACACGCTCTCTGCCTTTACGGCCATCCTCGACGACCTGTTCACCCGTGCCCGGGAGCGCGAGGACGGCCTCGAGAACTCGGTCCACTGTCTCTACGTCTCGCCGCTGAAGTCGCTCGCGAACGACATCGGCCGGAACCTGGCGGTGCCGATCGACGGCATCGCGGCGCGCGTCGACGGCGACGCGGAGGTACGTCACGCGATCCGGCACGGCGACACGAGCGACGCGGACCGGCGGGCGATGCTGGAGACGACACCACACGTCCTGAACACGACGCCGGAGACGCTCGCGATCCTGCTGAACTCCCCGAAGTTCAAGGAGAAGCTCTCGACCGTCGAGTACGTCGTCGTCGACGAGATTCACTCGCTGGCGGCGAACAAGCGCGGGACCCACCTCGCGGTGTCGCTCGAGCGGCTGGAGGCGATGTGCGAGGGGTCGCCGGTCCGTATCGGCTGTTCTGCGACCGTCGAACCACTGGACGAGGTCGCCGAGTTCCTCGTCGGTCGGGCGTCGCCGGGCGGCGAGCCCCGGCCCTACGAGCTGGTCGACACGCGGTTCGTCAGGGAGTTCGACCTCTCGCTCGAGTGCCCGACCGACGACCTCATCGACACACCCCGCAACGTCGTCTCGGAGCGGTTCTACGACCGGCTCGACGAACTCGTCGCGGGCCACGACTCGACGCTGGTGTTCACGAACACCCGCTCTGGCGCCGAGCGGGTGCTCCACAACCTCCGGGGGCGCGGCGGGTACGACGAGTCGAACTCGGCCTGTCACCACGGCTCGCTCTCGAAGGACCGCCGACAGGCCGTCGAGACGGCACTGAAAGAGGGGAGCCTCGACGTCGTCACCACCTCGACGAGCCTCGAACTCGGCATCGACATGCCACACATCGACCTCGTCGTCCAGGTGGGGTCGCCGAAGTCCGTCGCGTCGCTCCTCCAGCGCGTCGGGCGGGCGGGCCACCAGCTCGGCCAGACCGTCGAGGGTCGGGTGGTGGCGCTGGACCGCGACGAACTCGTCGAGTGTGCGGTGATGCTACAGCGGGCCGAGGACGGGTTCGTCGACCGGGTGTTCGTCCCCGAGAACGCCGCCGACGTCGCCACCCAGCACGTCTACGGGATGGCGATCAACGGCCCACGGCGGGAGTCGGCGGTTCGCGAGACGCTCGAGCGCGCCTACCCGTACCGCGAGTTCGGCGACGAGGCGTGGGAGCGGCTCCTCCGGTATCTCACCGCAGACTACGACGGACTAGAGGAGAAGAACGTCTACGCGAAGGTCTGGCGCGACGAGAACGACCCGCCGGACGGCGAACACCACTACGAGTCGTTCCCGGTCGGCGAGCCGCTGATCGGCAAGCGCGGGCGGATGGCTCGGGTCATCTACATGACGAACATCGGCACCATCCCGGACTCGTTCACGATCGACGTCTACAGACGCAGCGAGGACGAGTGGGTCGGCCAGCTCGACGAGAACTACCTCGACAAGCTGGAGACGGGCGACGTGTTCGTCCTCGGCGGCAGCCGCTACGAGTTCCGCTACCGCCGCGGGTCGAAGGCGTACGTCGACCCGACGAGTGCGCGCCCGAACGTCCCCTCGTGGTTCTCCGAGCGCCTGCCGCTCTCGTACGACCTCGGGCGCGAGATACTGTCGTTCCAGGGCGACCTGCTCGACCGGCTGGCGACCGGCGGGCGACCAGCGGTCCGCGAGTGGCTCCGCGGGTTCCCGCTCGACGAGAACTCCGTGCGCGCGGTCGCCCGGGCGTTCGACGAGCAGGCCCGCTACGCCGGCCGGGAGTCGGTGTCGACCGGCTGCCGCCTCGCGGTCGAGGTCGAGCGCGACAGGGACGACTACCAGCGGCGCTACTACGTCCACTCGAACTACGGCCGGCGGTTCAACGACGGGCTCTCGCGGCTCGTCGCCTACCGGTGTTCGCGGCGGGCGAACGCGAACGTCAAGGTGGCCGTCGCAGACCACGGCTTCGTCGTCTCGATGCCGCTCAACCGGCGGGTAGACATCGCCGACGTCCTCGGGTCGATCGCGCCGGACGAGGTGCGCCCCGACCTCCGGGCCGCGCTCGACGGGACGGAGCTCCTGAAGCGGTACTTCCGGATCGACGCGACCCGCGCGCTGATGATCCTCAAGCGGTACAAGGGGTACGAGAAGTCCGCCGCCGAGCAGCAGGTGTCGAGCGAGATGCTGCTCTCGTTCGCGCAGGACCTCGAGGAGTTCGCGGTGATGGAGGAGACCTACCGCGAGATCCTGGAGGACAAGCTCCACGTCGAGGGGATCGAGGAGGTGATGGAGGCGGTGCAGTCGGGTGAGGTGACGGTCACGGAGCAGACGGTCGAGTCGCCGTCGCCGAAGGCGTTCGGGCTAGCGACGCTGATGGCGAGCGACGTCGTGCTGGCGGACGACGAGGGACAGGTGTTGAGAGAGTTCCACGAGCGCGTGCTGTCGGAGATCGGCGACGACGACGGGGTAGCCGTCGACGGGGAGGACTAGACGACCAGCGTGTTCAGCGCGTCGGGCACGGCCAGCACGTCGCTCCCCGGCTCGACGGCCCCGGCGACACTCCCGGCGGCGGTCATCAGACACTCCTCGACGACCGCGGGGTGGGCGCTGTCGGTGACGAACAGGTCGTGGTCCCGCAGGGCGCGGGCGACGACGAACGCGCGCTGTGCGCCCGGCTCGTACCCCCCGCGCAGCTCGTCGTAGAGCACGGCGGCGCTCTCGGCGCCGCGCAGGCGGCTGTGGAACCGACGCTCGCCGCGGCCCTCGCCTGCGCCCTCCGTCAGCCGGGCCGGGACGACCACGCGCCCGCCGGTCCGGACGGGGTTGTGGTCGCCGAGAACGAGGTAGGTGAACGCCCGCGTCGTCTGGTAGAGGTTCGCGTCCTTCGGCGACCCGACGCCCGCCAGCACCGCGTCGTACGTCCCTCCGACGCCGACCGAGAGCGCGTCCCGCGCCGTCGTCGCGAGGTCCCGAACCACGCCGCGCGGGCGTCCTGCCGCGACACCGAGCATCCCGGACGGGCCCTTCGTGACGTTGATACAGAACGCCGGGCCGGCGACGTCGCCGGCGCGGTCGACCGCGTCGCGAAACGGGTTCCCCTCGACCCGCCCGAGACGGACGCCGTCGCGCGACAGCATGTCGGGGCCGTGGGTGTGCCGGATCACCGGCTCGCCGCCGGCACCGACGACGACGGTCTTCGCGCCGCCGGAGAACCCCGCGTACTGGTGGGGCTCGACCATTCCGGTGGCCAGCACGGCGTCCGCGTCGGCGACGGCCTCGTTCAGCAGGACCGGCACGCCGTCGACGGCCCCCACCTCGCGGGCGGCGTCGGGGTCGTGGTTCTCCGCGAGGCGGGCGTGGTCGCCGAGTTCCTCGCGAATCTCCGCGTCGGTCATCGGGCGGTGGAGGCCGAGGCCGAGGACGACAGTCACACGGTCCGGACCGACCGGGCCGGGCAGGCGGGCGAAGAGCGCGTCGAGGAGACAGCCGTCCGGCGTCGCGCGTGTCACGTCGGTGACGACGACGGCCACCGTGTCGTCGGGGTCGACGACGTCCGCGAGCGGCGGACCGTGCGGGTCGTCGAGGGCGCGTTCGGCGGCGGCGCGGACGTCGACGGAATCGCCGCCGGGCGGCTCCGCGACGGTCACGTCGCAGTCCGGCAGGTCGACGGCGACCCGACCGTCGCCGAGCGGGAGGTGAACGTCGGTCACGGGGGGCAGCCGCGGCCCCGGCACCTGAGGCTGTCGGTCACCGCCGCGCCCAGTCGAGCATCCGGCGGTAGAACGGCTCCGAGCCGAGCGCGTCGGCGTCGCCGACGAGGACGAGCGCGCGCTTCGCCCGCGTCAGCGCGACGTTCGCCCGCCGGTGGTCCTCGAATATCGGCCCGTCGAGCGTCCCCGTCGCGACGGTGGAGACGACGACAACCTCCGCGCTCGACCCCTGGAAGCGGTCGACGGTGTCGACGGTGACGTCGACACGCTCGGCGATCCTGGCCACCTGCGCGCGGAACGGCGCGATCACCACGACGTCGTTCGGGTCGACCCCCGCGGCGAGGAACGCGTCGACCACCGCCGCGACCCGCGCGGCCTCGGCGCGGTTGACGTTCCCCTCGCGCCGGCCGTCCGGGTCGACGAACGAGACGGGGTCGCGCAGACCAGCCGGAAGCGCGTCGGGGTCGACGCCCGGCAGGTCGCCGACTCGCCGACGCGCCACCGCCGCGGTGGCGGGCCGCAGTGCGCCGTCGTAGAACTCGCGGGACGGGAACGCCTGGATCCGCTGGCACATCCGGTACTGCCGGTTCAACATCACGCTCGCAGCCGGGTGTTCGTCGGCCAGTCGCTCGAACAGCGACGTCTGGAGGTCCGTCTCCGACCTGACGACCGGGGGGAGCTGCTCGTGGTCGCCGACGAGAACGAACCGCTCGGCGCGGTTGAGCGCCGCGAGCGTCCCCGGCTCGGTCAGCTGTGACGCCTCGTCCACCACGGCGACGTCGAACGACTCCTCCGTCATCGTCCGCGAGATACAGCCGGAGGTGGTCGCGGCGACGACCGGCGCGTCGCCAAGCGCCGCGGCGCGCTCGTCCGGGTCGCCGCGCGCGACGAGGCGGACGTCCCGCATGTCGTCGCGGACGCCCGTCTCGGTGCCGTAGCGCACGACGTCCTCGAACCCCTGGTCGCGCAGCGCCGCGAGCGCGTTGTCGACCGCGCGGTTGGTGAACGCCGCGAGGAGGACCCGGTCGCCGCGCGCGACCAGCGCCCGGACCAGCCGCGCGATCGTGTACGTCTTGCCGGTCCCCGGCGGCCCGTGGACGAGCGCACAGTCCTCGGCGGCGACGGCGCGGCGTACCGCCTCGTCCTGTGCCTCGTTGTTGTCGACGAACGTCTCGTCGACGTCGCCGAAGGCCGGGTCGCGCCGGCCCAGGACGAGGTCCCGCCGCGCCTCGTCGCCTTTCAGCACGAAGTCGTGGAGCGCACGGAGCATCCGGTCGACGGATATCTCCGAGGGATAGACGTCGAGGCGACGCAGGTCGAGCGGCTCGTCGGCGGCCACGACCACCTCGTCGCCCAGCCGCTCGATCCGCGCCATCTCCGACCGCCCGCCGACGGGGTCGCCCTCGCTCGCGAGCGCCACGTCGCCCTCGCGGAGCTTCGACACCGGGGAGCCGGGGCGACGGGCGCGAAGCTCCCACCGGCCGTCGGGCCGCTGGTCGGTTCCGGTCGGCTCCAGGCCGACCAGCGCCCGGTCGGCGTCGGCGCGCTCGGCGGCGCTCTGCTCCCAGAGCTTCCGGTACTCGGCGTGGGCCGTGCGGCGCTCGGCCTCGATGTGGCCGTAGAACCGCTCGAAGTAGTCACGCTCGGCCTGCGGGAGCGGGTCGCCGACCGTCCCGGCCTTCGACTCCTGTCCGAGACGGCCGGCGACGACCATACACGAGTCGCGCTCGAAACAGTACTCACACTTCGCGTCGGCCTCGTAGCCCGTCGGGACTGCCGTCGAGAACTCGGTCGCGGCGATCTCGTTTCGCGTCCGTACGGCGAACTCCTTCAGCCCCCGCCCGACCGAGAACTCCTTCGCCGGCGAGAGGTCGCCAGACGCCTCGCCCCGGTCGAGCGTCGCGTTCTTCGTGTAGAGCAGGGTCGCGGTGTCCGCGCCCTCGTCGTGTTCGTCGAGCACCAGCGCGTAGCAGGCCGCCTGCATCTTGTCGTGGAACCGCGGCTCGCGCTTGGTGTTCTTGCCCGTCTTCAGCTCGACCGGCGCGCCCCGGCGCACGGCGTCTGCACGCCCCTTCAGCCCGAACGTCGGGGAGACGAGCGTCCGCTCGGAGCGCCAGTCGTCGGTCTCGCCGAGCGCCCCCTGTGCCAGCCAGCCCTCGATTGCGGCGGCGTTGCGCCGCACCTCGTCGCGCACCGCGGCGGCGTCCCGGCCGAGGAGGCCGAGTTCGAGGCCCGCCTCGGCGACCCGGTCGTCGACGGACTCGTCGAGGTCGACGCCGCGCAACAGGTCGCCGAACACCTCGTGGACGAGCGTCCCCTTGACGACCGGATACTTCAGCGGGACGCCCGAGAGCTTGTTCAGGTAGTAGATCCGCGGACACTGGACCCAGCCGCGAACGTCCGTCACGTCGACGAGGAAGTCGGGCTCGAGGACGACGTAGGAGTCGCCGGTCGTCGCGTAGCCGTAGTCGCCCCGCTCCGCGTCGGTGACGAGCAGTTCCATCCCCGGCTCGGCGTGGTCGGCGGTGTGGGTCCACGTCCCCCAGAGCGTCACCGTGACGGGGTCGGCCGCGCCCCGGTCCGGGCGCACCGTCGTCTCGACGAGGTCGCGGCTCCCGTACTCCGTGTCGACCGTTCGGACGTCGCCGACTGACGTGATCGATCCCCGGAGGTCCACGACTGTGGGTGTAGAGCGGGTCGAATGACGCTTTCGGTGGCCGCGGGCGAGAGGCGACGGCTATTCCCGTCTCGGGGCCTTCCAGCGTGTATGCGCGTGAGGGACTGGGAAGACGTTCTGTCTGACGTGGTCGACGCCGACGCCGACCCCGACGGCTGGCGGGCGGTCGGCGGTCGGCGCGCGGACGGAGTCGGCGAGGACCTCTACGTCGGCCACCCGTCGACCGGCGTCTACCTCCTGAAGACGTACGCCCGCAACCCGTACGAGGTGGAGGGTGTCGGCACCCGCGTCGCGCGAAAGGTCGACGGTGGGCTCGACCCGCTCCTGCCGGACGAGTCGACGCCGGGCCGGTTCGCGGTCCAGACGCCACCGGAAGACGAGGACGAGGCCGAGTCGGTTGCCCGGACCGTCCGCGAGACGGTGAAGGCCCACGCCGACGCGCCGACGGAGCCCGAACACCTGTTCGAGGACCTGATGACCGCCGTCGACAGCCCGGCGTTCGGCCCGATGTCCTACGACCTCGCCGGGCGCCCGGACACCCTCGAGGACCTCGCCGACGAGTTCGCCGACGCAGAGGACCTCCTCGCCGCCGACCTCGACCAGATCGTCGAGGAGGACGGCGTCGGCCGCGGGTTCCAGTAGCGCCGGACGCGAAGGTTCATATCGGTGTCACCAGTACGGCGACGCGTGTCTATCGGTCCAGACGACACGGACGTTCTCCCGAAGCGGATCGCGGCAGAGCTGATCGACATCGTCATCTCGCAGGTCGCCGGCTTCCTGCTCTTCCTGATCGTCCTCGTCGTCCTCGGCGGCGGCGCCTCGGCGCTCACCGGCGGTCCTGGCGGCGGCGGACTCGCCGCCGGGCTCGGACTCGTCGCCGTTCTCGCGGGCGCGCTGGTGCTGGCCAGCACGAACTTCGGCTACAACGTCGGCCTTGAGTACGCGAACGACGGGCAGACGGTCGGGAAGATGCTCCTCGGTATCCGGGTGGCGGCAGCGGACGGCAGCGAACCGGACCTGCTCTCGGTCGTCATCCGCAACGTTCCCGCGATAGCCGTCGGTATCGTCGGGGCGGGGTTCTTCCTGCTGCTGATCGTGTTCTACCCGATCATCCTCGCGGTCGGCCTCGTCGCCATCGTCGTCGGTGACGGGGAGCAGCGGCTGTTCGACATCGCCGCCCAGACGACCGTCGTCGAGGCATAGAGGCGACGACGTCGGCGTCTTCTTGTCTGCCCGCGCCGTTCGGCCGCCATGGAGACAGACACCGAGTCGTTCGTTCGCGACTACTACGCGGCGCTCCGGCGGGGCGAACCGCTCGACCCGTACTTTCACGAGCGCCCGGACGTCGTCAAGATCGGCGTGTTCTCCCGGCTGGTCGGTGGCGACCGGGTCGCGGAGGCGCTCCAGAGACAGACCGCGCGGACGACCGACTGGGCCGTCGAGAGCGCCGGGCTGCGGGCGTTCGACCGGGACGGCTACGCCCACTTCGTCGACGGCGTCAGGCTGGCGTGGACCGACGCGCGCACGGACCGGCGCCACGACTTCGACACGCGCTGGACCGGGCTCGTCGAGGCCAGCGACGACGGGCCGCTGTTCGTCTCGATGCACGTGAGCGCGGCGCAGCCGCGAGACGACGGCGACGGAGGCGAGTAGTGGTCGGTCCGAGCCACACCGACGAGGAGCGGCGGAGCGCGAACGGCCGGCTGAGCGCCGGCTTCGTCGGCCTCGTCGCGCTCTCGGGCGGCCTCGTCGCGCTCACCGCCGGCGGGACGCTCGCCCAGCTCGGCGGCGGCGTCGCCGCCGGCGCCGCCCTCGGGCTGGCGCTCCTCCTCTTTCTCCGTCGGCTGGCCGGAGAGTTCAGCTGACGCGCGCGAGCCAGCGCTCCGGGTCGTCGAGCTCCTCGTCGGTCGGGAGGTTCTCGGGACGGTCCCACACCCGCGTCGCGGCGGCGACGCCGCGGGCGTCCGCGACGGCCTCGAAGAACGCCGCGCCGCGCTCGTACTGCCGGCGCTTGACGCCGAGACCGAGCGCGCGCCGGAGCAGCCGGGTCACGACGCTCCCGCCCCCTCGCCGTGCGTCGATGCGCGCCCGCAGGTCGTCCGTCTCGCCGTCGAACGCGCGGTCCATCAGCAGTTCGGCGTAGCCCTCCACGGCGGTCATCGTGGCGTCCAGTTCGGAGAACGCGCCGGTGTCGACCTGGCCCGCCGACAGCGCCTCGACGCTCCGCTCGATACCCCGCTCGACGTGGTCCGAGAGCCACGGCGCCGCGGCGAACTCCGCGGCGTGGGCCACCTCGTGGAAGGCGATCCACCGCCGGAACCGGGCCCGGTCGACGCCCAGTTCGGCTGCGGTCCGGACGAGGTTCGGGTGGACGACGTAGAGGGCGTGTGGCCCGTCGGAGAACGGCTGCGGGTCGTACTGACCGAGGACGTGTCGGGCGAGGAATCCGACGCCGACTGCCATCGCGCCGGTGTTGAGAACGCGCGAGGGGGCGGCGAGCGCCGCCGGCGCGCGCGCCTCCAGCGACTCGAACACGCGACGGAACGTCTCGACGTTGGCGTCCACCCAGTGGTGTCGGTCGTGAATCTCGACGGCTGCTGGCAGGTCGAACTCGACACCGGCGGCAGCCCGCACCCCGTCGCGTGCGTCGCGGAAGTCACTCGCGTAGCCCGTCCGCTCGGCGTCGTCGAGAGCAGCCGCGCCGGGGTCGGTCGCGGCCTTCGCCGCCTCGGCGACCCCCTCCCAGTCGACGTGGCCCGCGGCGCCCGAGGCGCCGGTGACGGCCCGAACGCTCCTGTACAGGTTCACGGGATCACGTCGCGGCGACGCGTCTAAACGGTTCGGGCGGACGGGACGGGAGCAGTCGGCGGGGTTACAGGTCGGCCTCGAACTCCTCGAGGGCGTACGAGGGGTCGCCGCCGCGGCGGTCCAGCGTCTCGTTCGCGAGGAGCCAGTAGACGACCGCGAGGGCGCGTCGGCCCTTGTTGTTCGTCGGGACGACGAGGTCGGCGTTCGACGTGGCGTTGTTCGAGTCGCACATCGCGATGACCGGGATACCGACCGTGATGGCCTCCGTGACGGCCTGCGAGTCGCCGATCGGGTCGGTCACGACGACGACGTCCGGTTCGATGTAGCCGTCGTAGTCCGGGTTCGTCAGCGTCCCGGGGATGAACCGCCCGGTGCGGGCACGCGCGCCGACGGCGTCGGCGAACGTCTCCGCCGGGAACCGACCGTACTGTCGCGAGGAGGCGACGAGTACCTGTTCGGGGTCGTAGTTCGCGAGGAACGAGGCGGCGGTCCGGATGCGCCCGTCCGTCTGGCTCACGTCGAGGACGTAGAGGCCGTCGTCGCGGACGCGGTGGATGAACCGCTCCATGTCCTGTGTCTTCTGCTGGGTGCCGATGTGGACGCCAGCGGAGAGGTAGTCCTCGACCGGAATGAGGAGGTCGGCCTCCTCGTCCGGCATCACGTCCTCGTCGAAGCGGGGACCGGCGTCCGCTGCCGTCTCGGTCGGTTCGTCCGTCGATTCCTCGGGGTCGTTGCCCGCCGGGTCGGTCTCGACGGGGTCGTCTGCGTCGTTCTGGTTCTGACTCATGTCTTAGGCTGCGTCGTCTGCGATCCGGATCAGTTCGTTCAGCTTCGCCGTCCGCTCGCCGCCGACCGCGCCGGCCTTCAGGAAGGGGGCGTCGGTCGCGACCGCGAGGTGGGCGATCGTCGTGTCCTCCGTCTCGCCCGAGCGGTGCGAGACGACGGGCGTGAACCCGTTCTCCACCGCCAGTTCGACCGCGTCGAGCGTATCGGAGAGGGTGCCGATCTGGTTCGGCTTGACGAGGATGGCGTTTCCCGCGTCCTCCTCAACCCCGCGGCCGAGTCGCTCGACGTTCGTGACGAACAGGTCGTCGCCACAGACCGTCGTACGGCTGCCGACCCGGTCGGTGAGAGCGGCGAACTCGTCGAACGCCTCCTCCTCGAACGGGTCCTCGACGTAGGCGAGGTCGTACGTCTCGACGAGGCCGGCGACGTAGTCGACCTGCTCCGACGGCGTCCGCTCGGCGTCACTGTAGCGGTAGACGCCGGCGTCGGGGTCCCACAGCTCGGTCGCGGCGACGTCGAGGCCGACACGGACCTCGAACCCGTGGTCGTCGGCGACGTCCGAAGCCGCCCGGCTCACGACCTCGAACGCCGTCTCGTCGTCGGTCAGGGGCGCCCACGCGCCCTCGTCGCCCTTTCCGGCGGGGATCGACCGCTCCTCGAGGAGTTCGCCGACCCGCCCGTGGACGGCGGCGTTCGCGAACGCCGCCTCGGCGACGTTCGGCGCGCCGACGGGGACGGCGAGAAACTCCTGGATGTCGGTCGCGTCGCGGGCGTGTTCGCCGCCGCCGACCACGTTCCCCAGCGGCACGGGAAACGAGTCCGAGGAGGGACCGCGGAACGCGCCGCCGAGGTGCTGGTAGAGCGGGACGCCGAGCGTGTCGGCGGCGGCCTTCGCGACGGCCATCGACGTCGCGACGACGGCGTTCGCGCCGACCGTCGAGAGGTCGTCGGTGCCGTCGGCGGCCCGCAGGGACGCGTCGACGGCGCGCTGGTCGCCCGCGTGGACCGTCCCGGCGAGCCGCGGGACCGCGTGGTCGCGGGCGGCGGCGATCGCCTCGCCGGCCGGCAGTTCGACCGCCTCGTGCGCACCCGTCGACGCGCCGGCCGGCGCCGCGGCCCGGCCGAAGCCGCCGTCCTCGGTGAGGGCGTCTGCCTCGACGGTCGGATTCCCCCGCGAGTCGAGGACACGCCGGAGCTCGACGGCCCGGACGAGACTCATCGACGTCCCCCGCCGTCCCGCCGGACGGTGAACGGGAGGACGCCGGCGTCGTACTCCTCGGCGGCGACCAGGATTGGCTCGGACTGGTCTGTCTCGACGAGCACCGGCGCGCCGTACGACACCTGTAGCGCTCGCGCGCCGAGAATACGGGCCTTCTCGTACCGGTTGTACCGCGGTCCGTCGCTGCTCTGTCGTCCGCTCATTGGTAGGGCGCCACGACGTCGACGAGGTCGCGGTGCGAGACGAGCATCCGGCGACAGCAGTGACGCTCGACGCCGAGGTCGTCTAGCACCTCGCTCGGGTCCTCGTCGCCCTCACGGGCGCGCTCCTGGAACTCCCCCCAGTGCCGGCTGACGACGCTGCCACAGGTGAAACACCGCACGGGTACCATCATGGCTCAGCGGTAGGACTTCTGGTAGCGCGCCCGGGCGCCCGGGCCGCCCCACTTCTTCGGCTCGGACTGCCGGACGTCGTTGACCAGCAGCGACCGGTCGAACTCCATGTACGCGTCCCGGAGTTCGGCGTCGTTCGTGTGCTCGACGAGACCGCGCGCGATCGCGGTGCGGACGGCGTCGGCCTGGCCGCTGAAGCCGCCGCCCTCGACGGTGACGTCGATGTCCACCTCCTCGCGCAGGTCGTCGCCGACGACCCGGAACGGCTCCAGCATCTTCAGCCGGGCCAGCTCCGGGTCGACCAGTTCGACCGGTCGGGCGTTTACCCGCACCCGACCGGCGCCGTCCGAGACCGTCGCCCGTGCGACGGCCGTCTTCTTCTTACCGCTGGTGTTCGTTACCATGTGACGTTCGCTCCGAGCTGCTCCGACACCTCGCCGAGCGAGGTGAAGTTGATGTTCGACAGGCGGTCCAGCGACGTGCCCTCGACGACCGTCCCCTCCGCGTCGAAGGGGTTGCCGACGTAGACGCGGACGTTCTCGAACGCCTCGCGCCCGCGGTCGGTTTTGTACGGCACCATGCCGCGGACGGCCCGCTTCATGATACCGTCCGGTCGCTTCGGGTAGTACGGTCCGGAGTCGGAGCCGATGTCGGCGCGCTTGCGGTAGACCGACATCGTCGACTCCTCGTTCCCCGTGATGACGGCGCGTTCGGCGTTTACGACGGCGACGCGGTCGCCGGCGATCGCCCGCGTCGCGACCTCGCTCGCGACCCGCCCGAG
>JAQCMY010000022.1 GCA_028274865.1 Haloferacaceae archaeon
GGGAGCTGCTCCTGAACGTACCCGGTGTGGCCGTGCCAGTCCTCGCGGGAGAGCGAGAACCGCGCCTCGACCGGGTAGGCGAGTTCGTACTGCTCCAGCAGCGACTTGTAGAGCAGCTGCTCCCGTGTCTTCTCACCGAACACGAACACTGCGTGGGGACCACCGCCCTTGACGTACGCCTGTAACAGCCCGATGAGCGGGGTGATACCGGTGCCGGTGCCGACGAACACCGCCGGCCGGTCCGTCCGCTGGAGCCGGAGACTTCCGGTCAGTGTCGGCTTCACCTGCACGGTGTCGCCGACCGACCGTGCGTCCATGTAGTCGGCCACGCCGTCGGTGCCGTACGCGCGGAGCATGAGGCCGACTCTCGCCCCGTCGACGGCGAGGACGCTGTACGGCTTCACGCTGTCGTCCGTCCGGATCGCGGTGTGTTGCCCCGCCTCACCCGCGAACTCGCCGTCGTCCAGCTCAACGACGTACTGCCGACAGTCGGGGCTGATATCGGTGATTCTGGTGATCGTCGCGCGACTGAAGGACATCGTACGCGGAATACGGGCTTGACACGGGTAAGCCGTCCGCCGAGAGTAGCCGGGCGACGACAGAGACGATCAGAGGGCCGGATCACGCGCCGGAGACACGTTCTGGCCGAGTGGCTCCGGCGTCGGCCGGCGGTCGTGCTGCCGGGCACCCCTGGTCGGCGTGGATCGACGGCGTGGCCGCCGACGTCCGGACGTTCAACCCGTTCGAGCCGTACCGTCTAGTGTCGTCTGCCGGCTGACGCCGGCCCGTACCGATGCTCTCGGCTCCCTACTGGATACTGACCGGCGCGCTCGTCGTCGGCACCCGGGCGGTGATGGGTCCGTACCAGAAGCGGCTGCTCGACGACGCCTCGGAGCCCGAGGTGCTGTTCGTCAGGGACACCGTCGCGCTGGGGCTGTTCCTCCCGGCTGTCGCGTGGACCGCCCGCTCGAGTGGGTTCTCGGGGACGCCGCGGGGCACCGCCGCGATGCTGCTCACGGGCGTGCTGAACGTCGTCGGCGCGTTCATGGTGTTCGCGGCGCTCTCGCGGGAGGACGCGTCCGTCGTCGTCCCGCTGACCGCCCTGTCGCCGGTCGTGACGTCGCTGGTCGAGCCGCTGCTTCGGGACACGGTCGTCTCCCCGCTCGTGGTGGTCGGGGCAGTCCTGAGTGCCTGCGGGGCCGCCGTCGTGAGCTCCGAGCGGAACTCCCTGCGGAGCGTGCGACACGCCTCCGACACGACGGCGGTCGTGCTGGCGCTGTCGGTGAACCTCGTCTTCGGCGTGACGTCCACGCTCGACGGTATCGCCACCGCCACCGTCGACCCGCTCTACGTCGCGGCGGTCATCGTCCTGTTCGTCGGCGTCGGGAGCACGGCCCGGCTCTGGCGGAGCGGCCCCGACGACCGGGAGGCCCGGACCCAGCGCCGGCGGCTGCTGGCGCTCTACCGGGCGGACAAGGGGGTCCTCGGCGTCCTGCAGTTCGGCGGGCTCGCCGCGACGCTGCTCACGTTCGGGGCGGCGCCGAGCGCGACGCAGGCCTCGGTCCTGTTCCGGGCGAACATCGTCCTGGTCGTGGTGGTGAGCAGCGTCGGTCTCCAGGAGGGGCACCTCTACCGGCGCACCGGCGGGGCCGCGCTCATCGCCCTCGGCGTCGTGTGTGGCGTCGTCGGCTGAGACGACGTCTCGGCCCCCGTCGCGTGCCGTCGGCGTCGGGCACGGGGGGCGCCGGGCGACTGGCCGAACCAGGCGCGCTACAGTTCGCCGTAGCGCTCCTTCTCGCGCAGGTCCTCGACACGGGCCCGTATCTCCTCCATGTCGCCGCTCTCTTGCTTGTCGTCGACGTGGCTGTACATCAGTCCCATCCGGTGGTTCGACCGGAGCGTGTCCTCGTTTCGGTCGAGGAAGTCCCAGTACAGCGCGTTGAACGGACACGCCCTGTCGCCGGTGTCCTTCGTCTTGTAGTAGTGACAGTCACCACAGTAGTCGCTCATCCTGTCGATGTAGTTCGCCGAGGAGACGTACGGCTTCGAGGCGAACACGCCGTCGCCGTACTGACCCATCTCGACGACGTTCGGCGTCGTCACCCAGTGGTATGCGTCGACGTACGTCGCGTTGAACCACTCGTTCAGCTGCTTCGGCTCGACGCCCCACAGCGTGGCGAAGTTCGCGAGCACCATCAGCCGCTGGATGTGGTGTGAGTAGCCTCGCTGCTCGACGTCGGCGACGCTCTGTCGGAGACACTCCATGTTCGTCTCGCCGGTCCAGTAGAACTCGGGGAGGTCGTGTGAGGCCTCGAGCTGGTTCGCTGTCTCGAGCTCCGGCATCGCGTGCCGGTAGACGTGCCGCATGAACTCCCGCCACCCGATCAGCTGTCGCAACACCCCTTCGACCGAGTTCAGCGGGAGGTCGTCGCGCTCGTGGTACGCCCGCTCGATCGCCTCGACGGCCTCCCACGGGTGTAACAGCCCGAGGTTGATCGAGGAGCCAAGCAGCGCGTGTGACATCGCCCAGTCGTCTCCTCGCATCGCGTCCTGGTACGGGCCGAACTCCGGCAGTCGGCGCTCGACGAAGTGGTCGAGCTTCGCCAGTGCCTGTCGGCGGGTGACCGGCCAGACGAGGTCGTTCTCGGCGCCCCAGGTGTCGAACTCCTCTGCCACCCACTCGCTCGTGCGGGCGGTCAGGTCGTCGTGGTCCGGGTACAGCACCGGCGGCGACTCCCAGTCGTCCGGCGGGAACTCCTGGTTGTCGCCGTCGTAGTTCCACTCGCCGCCGACGGGGGCGCCGTCGTCGGTCATCAGTACGCCGGTCTGTCGGCGCATCCACCGGTAGAACGTCTCGTGTCTGAAGGGGTCCTTCGTCGTGTCGTTCGCCCACTCGTCGAACGCCTCCCGGGTGCCGACGAACAGCTCGTTCTGGACGACGTCGAGCCGACCGCCGGCGTCGTCGACCAGCTCGGCGAATCGCTCGGCACTCCGGTGACTCGGCGACCGCATCTGCACGAGCTCGTCGTCCGGAAACCGCTCGAAGTACGTCTCGAGCCCCGCCCCGAACGTGTCGGCCCGGATGTACTCGACGTCGTAGCCGCGCTCGCGGAGTTCGTCCCTGAACTGCCGCATTCCGGCGAAGACGATCGTCAGCTTGTGGTGGTGGTAGCGCTTCCGGCGGGCGAAGTCGTGTGCCTCGATCAGCAGTACCCGTGACCCCTCCGGCGCCCGCCCGACCGGGCCGACGTCGGGGTGGAGCTGCGTGCCCAGTACCCACGGAACGCGGTGCTCGTCCGTCACACTGTACTGCTCGGGGTCACCGACGACCGGTGCTGTCACTACCGCTACTAGCCACAGGAGCGAATTATATCCCCCGCCTCGGTCGGCGGCCTGCGGCGGGACGGACAGCCGGAACGGCGTCGGCTGCCCGCGAACCTGCCGGCCCGGGGCGGCGCGGTATCGTCGCCGGTTGACGGGCCGTCGGCGTGGCTGTCGCCCGAGGCCCGCCGTGTCACGACGGCAGTCCCGGGCCGCGTGTTCGTCCGGGCGCCGAGGCGGTGCGCCCGCGCTCGTCGCTCGGTTGATCACGAACTGAAGAGTCGAGTGGCTATATACGAACCGCACGACACGAGGCGCAAGTGGACGCCGGGGAGGCAGCGTATCGGCAGCTGGTCGAGGGAGTAACCGACCACGCGCTGTTCAGACTCGACACCGAGGGGTGTATCTCGATGTGGCCAGCGGCGGCCCGGCAGCTCTACGGCCACGAGGCCGCGGACGTGGTCGGTCACGGGATCGACGTGCTGTTCGCCGAGGAACACGAGGAGTCGCCGCCGGTCGAGGACCTGCTCGCCGAGGCACGGACGGAGTCGGTCGAGGCAGACGGCTGGCAGCAGCGCGCCGACGGGTCGGTGTTCTGGGGGAGCTGTACGCTCTCGCCGCTGTCGGACGAGGGGTTCGACGGCTACGCGGTCGTCGTACAGGACACGACCGCGCGCAAGCAGTACGAACGGATGCTCGAGCGCCGGAACGACCGGCTGAAGGAGTTCACCGACATCCTCTCACACGACATGCGGACGCCGCTGTCGATCATCGACGGCCACCTGGCGATGTTCCAGGAGACGAGCGACGAGACACACCTCACCACGATTCAGGAGACGACAGACCGGATGGAGCGACTCGTCGAGGACCTGCTCCGCGTGGCAAAACAGGGTCAGGTCGTCGACGACCCCGAACCGACCGACGTCGACGGCGTGCTCGGCGTCGCGAGGGAGGGTGCGTTTCCGGAGTCCGCGACGCTCAACTACGATCCGGTTCGGGCGGTGATGGCCGACCGTGACCGGCTGGTACAAGTGTTCACGAACCTCCTTCGGAACAGCGCCGAACACGGCGGCGACGAGGTCACCGTCCGGGTGGGACCGTGCCAGAACGGCTTCTACGTCGAGGACGACGGCCCGGGGATCCCAGAGGACAGCCGCGACGAGGTGTTCGACCACGGGTACACGACCCGGGCGGACGGCACGGGCTACGGGCTCTCGGTCGTTCGCTCCATCGTCGGCGCTCACGGGTGGGACATCTCGGTCGTCGGGACGGAGCGTGCCGGCGCCCGGTTCGAGGTGACCGGCATCGAGTTCGTCGAGGACGAGACGTAGTCCCACCTGCGTGTCGGACGCCGAACCGGCGCCGAGTTGGGCGACCCGGCGGCCCGGCCACGCTGCTCGAGCCGGCTCGTCCGGGGGGCGGAGATCAGCGCCCGTCCGCGAACTGGAGCGACCCGCCGCTTCGCTCGGTCAGTACGCCCCGATTCGGGCGGGGGTCGACCCGGACGCCACAGACCGGACACTCGTCGGCGAGCGGGTCGTGAGGTCGTGGATCGTCCAGTCGCCGTTTTCAGACTCTCGTGGCCGCACTCGGGGCAGCAGAGCGTCGCCTCGTCGGGGGGCTGTCGCTCGGGAAGTGAGACGATCCGTATCACTCTACTGTACTCTATCGGGACGGGCATAACCGTTCGTACCGCTACTCGGACGGCGTTCTGTGAGACCGATCTCCGGCTCGGCTGCTCGGCAGCGGCCGGCAGGTGACACCCGACGCTCGGGTCGGCGGCACGACGCCGGATCGTCGAGCGACCCGGTGTCGTAGCGGACTCCGGGACCGGCCCGCAGCCGTCGAATCCGGCGCGTCCTGCCGCGAGTGTACCGCCGTGTCGCCGCGACAGGGGCAGGCAGCGCAGGCGTCGTCCGCCCGGCACGTTCGACGGAGCGGAGACGACGAGACGGCGGGTCGGCTGTGCCGTCGAACGGGGTATGTACCGGTCACGGTCACGGTTCGCCCGTCGCCCGTGTCGCGACACGCGACCGCGTCGGTCCGGTCGGGCGCGCTCTCCTCCAGTCCGTGGCGAGCGGACCCGACCGTACTGTCCGTGGCTACCGGTGTCGACCGGCGATCGGACACAGCCGGCCGTAGAACGGCGTGCCACACGAGACGCGCGGGACGACGCGCGGGCATCAGTACTGATAGTTTCAGAGCTAGGTTTACTGTGAGCGTTCCACCTATCGGTATGGTTTCTGAAACCTACTTCGGTAGAGCGAAGACTCTGTCACGAGAGGAGTGGCCAGTACACGTGGCGTTCGGCCTGGTGTTCGGGTTCGTGTACGCTGGGGCGTGCCTCGATACTGCGACGGTGTCGCTCGGGGTGCTCTTCGATCCCGCGTTCTGGGCGTTCTGGCTGTCGATCTCTGCCGTTCTGGCGCTCGTTGCCGTGTTCGTCAACGCCGGGTTCGTGGTGACGTGGGAGCTTTCCTCCCTGCCCGGGCAGTAGCCCGGTCCCGTGTCGGGTCGAGTCGACTGTCCGAACAGACTGGTCGTGGGCGTCTCGGTCGTCGACCTCTCGACGGCGGTACGGGGCGGACGTGACTCGTCTCACCGTCAGCCCGGACGAGTGGTCCCGTCTCGTCCGCTCGTATCGATCGTGTACGGCTCGGAGACTGTACACGCGCAGTTTTTATTGGCTTCACTATTTACAGTAGATCGAGAAGATTCATACTATCTACTGCTAACTATTCCGTGTGGCTGTCGGCGCTCACATCTGTCCACAGTGTAATGAACGAGAGCACTGGGTCGAATCGTACAGGGAGTACACGCGGACGATTCTCGGCTACGAACTGAGTTCGAGCGAGCGGTTCGTTCTCGTGTGCGGGAACTGTGAGTACGAGCATCCGTGTTAGCACGGTAAACCGCCACGTGACACTGTGCACGGGTGCACCGCCTCGTGTGCGGACTCACCGGTCGCCCGCTCTGCCCTTTGACCAGACCAGTCGCGAGCCGGGCGGAGCGTCGGGCCGAGCGAGGCGCGCGTCGCTGCGGGCTTCCCGGGCGACGTAGCACTCCGGAGGAGGGCACCGAGCCACCAGACGAGCGAGGCGGGTGCCCCGAGGCGTGACCGCGTGGTAGGCTACTTCTCGTCGTGTGCCACTGTCGTCAGCAGAGCCGCGAGTCACGGGCGGGTCGGCCGACTCGACGACGACCGGGTTCGTGGAGCCGGGGGCCCGGTTCGGACGCGTCGTCACACCCCCGATGAACGCCCGGGGCTTCACGGGGACAGTATACGACGGGAGGACTAATCTAATATATACTGATTCTTCAGTGTGAGGGTGCCACATAGCGATTCTCAGACTTGCTCTCCCCCAGTTGATTCGCTCAGATAGGGCACACACATACCGTCAAGAGTACGCTCTTCTCTGAAATCCATCAGAAGCGCCGTGCGAGAATCAACGCCTGTGGAGACTGCGCTCCCTGTGGACGCCGTTGTGTCTGCAAAGCGCGTCGCGGAAACAGGAAGCCCCACGCTCAAGGGGCGAACCGCGTCAGCGGTGAGCGAGTAGGGTGGGGTAGTTCAGATAAGCGGTCGTCTCAATCGACTCGCTAAGAGCCTCGTCTATCCGGTCGAGTTGTCGGACGAAGATAGTCGAAGCAGCTGCTATTGAGTTCCTCCCGCGCCTGACGATGAGGTATGTGCTCGTAACGTTATCAGACTGCGGTTCAACGCTCCGAGGCACGCGTGTACCGCTGACTGTGTCTGTTCGCTTTGCATTCTGTGAGAGAGCATCGGCTCACCGCCGTAGATTGCGCTCCCCCGCAGGACAGCGAAACTGCTTCACCTCCGTGAGAAGTACCCGGTGAGTATGAACGAGGGTCTACACCAACTCAAGCGCCCGTTACTCTATCTGATGGGACCGGCGTACGTCGTCGCAGGCGGTTTGCACTTCGTCGTTCCGGGGTTGTACGTCCAGATCATCCCACCCGTCTTTCCGGCAGCGCTTGCACTCGTCTATCTGTCCGGCCTCGCCGAGATAGCGGTCGGGTTCGGGCTACTAATTCCCCGAACTCGACAGCAAGCAGCGTGGGCGACGGTCGCGTTACTCGTTGCGATCTTTCCGGCAAACGTCTACATGGCGACTCACGGAGTCGTCATCGAGGGGGTGCCCGGCGGTGGGGACCCGTCCAACTTCGTTCGCTGGGGACGACTCCCAGTTCAAGGCGTGTTGATTCTCTGGGCACTCTGGTACACTCGGCCACCGACCGGAACAGACTCCCGTTGATACCGCCGAACGACGACCCTCGGTGGGAATCGGAACGTAACTGAGTCACGGGCTCAATATACCTTCGATTTTTTACCGACGATGAGACGCTTTTTCGGCACTTCTCACTGGACGAGGAGTGACCAATTCACGCCCGTGTGCGGCACAGAGTCACTGAACTACCTGATCGCTATCAGTAGTGGCGTGACCGACATAGAGCGTTTGTCTGCCATCCGATATCGCAACGATTCGGGGCCAATGGAGCAGGGAGTATGGGGAGCAGGTCAGACATTTCCTGTCATAGGCGTATTACGAGGTCAGGCGAAAACACCTCTGTGCTTCCCCTCCAAACGGTTCCTGGGATACCGGAGCTGTTCATCATAGCGATGCTCGGCGCGATGGTTGTCGGAGCCGTGTTCCTGGGTCGCAAACTGATTCAAAGCCTGAGGGAGTTTCGTGAGGGGTACAATCAGTCGTAATTCGGGAGCTGTGTGGGTGCTGCCCGCCAATCCCCGTCTCGGAGTAGCCTGAATCACCGCCCTGACGGGTCGAATCGAACCTACCGCCTCGTGACCGGTGCGCGCTCTCCATTCCGCGTGCCTCTCGTATCAGTTGGAGCTAATTTAATCCAGCCGGATGACCCGGTAGCGCGGGTGCGGCCCCGCCCGGGTTGTGTGCCCCCGCCAGGGGCGAGGGGCGTTATGTGGTGGTCGACCGTGTCACACTACGGGCCTGCGCAGCGCTGTGGAACGGCGGCGTGCGCGGCCCGATACGACGTGTCGCGCCCGCTCGCGCTGGCGGCGTCTACTCCGAGAGCCACGAGAGCGCCGCGTCTAGCTCCGTCTGTGGCGGCGAGCACGCCCGTCCGCGGCAGGCGTAGACCGTCGGCACCCCGTCACGCGCCTCGCGTCCCCGCCAGACCGGCGGCGTCCCGTCGAGGCCAAGCGTGTCGAGCCACGGCGCCAGCGCGTCGTCTGTCGGGGGACGACGGGCGACGACACCCCCGGACAGGTACGTCTCCGAGAGCGTCGTCCGCCACGACTCTGGCAGGGGGTCGGCGGCGACGGTCAGTTCGACGCCGCCGCGGGCGACCCGGTCGGCGGCGAGGACCAGCGAGACGTGTTCGGTCGGACTCCCCCGCACCTCGTCGCCGTGGGTCGCCAGCGCCCGGTCGACGATCTCGTCGAACCCCTCGTTCGGCGCGAACGCCTCGAGCGAGTGGAGGAGGTCCGTCGCGACGCCGAGGCTCGACGGCGTCGAGGAGTCGCGAACCTCCTGTGGCCGGGTGAGCAGCGCCTCGCCCTCGCTGTCGGTGAAGTAGAGCGTCCCGTCGTCGGCGTCCCAGAACCGCTCGCGGATCGCCCGGGCGAGCGCCAGCGCGAACGCCAGCGGCTCCACCTCGCCGGTCGCCTGGTAGGTGTCGAGCGCGCCCCGTCCGAGGAAGGCGTAGTCCTCGAGGTAGCCCCGGCCTTTCACGTCGCCGTCGGCGAACCGGCGCCGGAGGAGTCCGGCGTCAGCGTCCCAGAGGTGGTCGCGGACGAACCCGAGCGCCGACTCGGCGCGGTCCGCGAGCGCCGGGTCGAGCGTCCGCGCGCCGGCGGCGAAGGCCGAGGCCGCGAGGCCGTTCCACCCCGCGAGCACCTTCCCGTCTCGCGCGGGCCGCGGGCGCTCCTCGCGGGCGTCGAACATCGCCAGCCGCGCCGTCGTGAGCCGTTCGACCACGTCGTCGACGGCGAGGTCGTGGCGCTCGGCGAGCGTCTCGTGGCTCGTCGCAGCCGTCAGGACGGTCGTGCCGTCCTCGAAGTTGCCGCCCTCGACCACGCCGAACCGTTCGCGCGCGAGGCGCGCGGTCAGGTCGCCGTCGACGGCGGCGTCGACCTCGCCGGGCGTCCAGACGTAGTAGCCGCCCTCTGTCGGACCGTCGCGGCCCGCCGGCGGGTCGCTCCGCGCGTCGAGCGTCGCGTAGAAGCCGCCGTCGGGGTGAGAGAGTTCGCGGTCGAGGAAGGCGAGCGTCTCGGCTGCGACACGGGCGTACCGCGCGGCGCCGGTCAGGCGGTAGGCGTCGAGGTAGACCCGGGGGAGCTCCGCGTTGTCGTACAGCATCTTCTCGAAGTGTGGCACCGTCCACTCGCGGTCGGTGGCGTAGCGGTGGAACCCGCCGCCGACGTGGTCGTACGTGCCGCCCGCTGCCATCGCGTCGAGGGTCTCCCGTGCGACGGCGAGCGCCGTCTCGTCGTCGAACTCGCTCGCGGCCCGCAGGAGCAGGTCGAGCCGTCCCGGCTTCGGAAACTTCGGGCCGCTCTGCCCGAACCCGCCGTGGTCCCGGTCTGCGCTCCGGACGACGGCGTCCGTCGCGGCGCGGAGCGTCTCCTCGTCCGGCGCCTCGCCCGGCGCGTCGGGCACCGACGAGAGGTCGTCGTCGACCGCCGCGGCCCACTCGTCGGCGCGCGCCTCGATCTCGTCGCGGTCCTCGCGCCACGACGCAGCGATGTCGTCGAGGAGCTGTCGGAACCCCGGCGACCCGCGCTTGGCCTCGGGCGGAAAGTAGGTGCCGACGTAGAACGGGCGACCGTCGGGCGTGAGCCACGCCGAGAGCGGCCAGCCGCCCCGTCCGGTCACCATCTGGCAGACACTCATGTAGACGCTGTCGAGGTCCGGCCGCTCCTCGCGGTCGACCTTGATCGGGACGAACTGCCCGTTCAGGCGGTCGGCGATCGCCTCGTCCTCGAAGCTCTCCTCCTCCATCACGTGACACCAGTGGCAGGCGGCGTAGCCGACGGACAGGAACACCGGCACGTCACGCTCGCGGGCCTCCGCGAGCGCGCGCTCGTCCCACGGCTGCCAGTGGACCGGGTTGTCGGCGTGCTGGCGGAGGTACGGGCTCGCCTCCTCGTCGAGCCGGTTCTGGCCGGCGCGTTCGCTCATGGGGGTATCAGGGCCGGGACGTACGTAAACCCGACCCAAGCGCTGAACCGCCGCGGGGCCGCCGGGCCGCCGTGGGCGAACTGCCGCTCCGGTCGCGGCGGCTCCACCTCGTCGCCGTCGTCGGGGCGATGGCGCCGCTGGACGTCGCGCTCGTCGGCCCGGCCCTGCCCGCCGTCGCCGGGGCGTTCGGGGTGTCGAGCGGTCGGGCGGGGCTGGTCATCACCGTCTACGCCGTGCCGGGAATCGTCGCCGCGCCGCTCGTCGGTCGGCCGGCCGACCGGGTCGGGCGCCGCCCCGTCGTCGTCGCCTCGACGCTTCTGTTCGGGCTGTTCGGCGTCGCAGTCGCGGCGGTGCCAGCCGACGCATTCCTCCTCGTCCTCGGCCTGCGCGCCGCACAGGGCGCCGTCGGCGGGTCGATTCTCGCGTCGCTGGCGCTGACGCTCGCGGGCGACTACTTCGACGGACCGACCCGGAACGCCGCCGTCGGCTACGTCTCCGCCGTCGTCACCGTCTCTGTCGCCGTCCTGCCGGCGGTCGGTGGTGCGCTCGCGGCCGTCTCGTGGCGTGCCGTCTTCCTCGCCCACGGCGCGAGCCTCGTCGTCGCCGTCGTCTTCTCCGTCGGCCACGGGCTGTTCCAGCCATCCTTCGCCGCCGCGGTCGCGGAGCTCGGCCCGCCGCGGACCCGTGGCGCGCTGATGAGCCTCCGTACCTCCGTCATCCTCGCCGCGCAGGCCGTCGGCCCGCTGGCGTTCACGACGCCCCGCGCGGCTCGCCGGCGGCACCCGCGTCCTCCTGGCCGTCGGCGCGGCCCTGGCACTCGCCGTCGCGGGGGCCGGGTGGGCGACACGCCGCGCCCGTGCGTGACGGGAAACGCTTACCCCGACGCCACGCCCCTCGGGGCGCATGGAGACGGTACTCGTCGTCGGCGGCGGCGGCCGGGAGCACGCGGTCGCGCGGGCGCTCGCCCCGGACTGTGAGGTGTACTGCTGTGCGTCGAACCGCAACCCCGGGATCGCGCGGCTCGCGGCGGGCGTCGAGACGGTCGACGAGACGGACGCGGGCGCGGTTGCCGACTGCGCCGAGGACGTCGGCGCCGACGCGGCGGTGATCGGCCCCGAGTCGGCGCTCGCGGCGGGCGTCGCGGACGAACTCGCCGCGCGCGGCGTCTTCCCGTTCGGGCCGCGCGCCGACGCGGCACGGATCGAGACGGACAAGTCCTACCAGCGGCGGTTCATGCGCGAGGCGTCGGTCCCCGGCTGTCCGGCGTTCGAGACGTTCGACGCCGCCGCCGCCGCCGCGGACTACGTCGCCGCCGCCGAGGGCGACGTCGCGGTCAAGCCCGCGGGCCTGACGGGCGGTAAAGGCGTCCGGGTCACCGGCGACCAGGTGACGAAGCCAGAGGCCGTCGACTACGTCCGCGAGAGCGGCTACGACGACTGGGTCGTCGAGGAGCGCCTCGTCGGCGAGGAGTTCACCGTCCAGGCGTTCGTCGCCGACGGCGAGGTGCGCCCGACACCGGCGGTCCAGGACCACAAGCGCGCCTACGAGGGAGACGAGGGGCCGAACACCGGCGGGATGGGGTCGTACGCCGACGCCGGGCCGGTGTTGCCGTTTCTCACGCGGGACGACTACGATCGTGCGGTCGAGATACTCGAGGCGACGGTCGGCGCCCTCGACGACTACACCGGTGTCCTCTACGGTCAGTTCATGCTCACCGCCGAGGGTATCCGTGTCGTCGAGTTCAACGCCCGCTTGGGCGACCCGGAGGCGATGAACGTCCTGCCGGCGATGGAGACGCCGCTCGCCGACGTGGTGCGGGCCGCACGCGACGGCACCACGCTCCCCGACCTCTCGTTTGCGCCGACCGCGACGGTGTGTAAGTACGCCGTCCCGGCTGGCTACCCGACCGACCCGGAGAGGGGGGCTCGCATCTCGGTCGACGAGGACTCCGTCGGCGACGCGCTCCTGTTCTACGCGAGCGTCGACGAACGGTCGGACGGCCTCTACACCACCACGTCGCGCTCGTTCGCCGTCGTCGGACGGGGCGAGCGTATCGCCGCGGCGGAACGACAGGCCGCCGCCGCCCTCGACGCTGCCGGCGACGGCCTGCGCGCCCGTCACGACGTCGGGACCGCAGACCTGGTTCAGCGACGGGTCGACCACGCCCGGCGCCTCCGCGGCGACTGAGGGTTTCAAGCCCCGCCCCCCGGACCGGCCGGCGTGCCAGACGTTACGCTCGAACGCGACCCCGACCGGCCACACGTCGCCCACCTCCGGGTCGACGTCGACGAGATGAACCGCCTGACAGCGCCGCGGCTGGACGCGATCCGTGACCGGGTCGTCGCCGTCCCCGACGGCGTCTCCGTGCTGACCGTCGCGGCGGCGGGCCCTCTCGCCGACGCCCGCGGGCTGGCGGCGGGACTCGACCTCCGCGCCGCCGTGGACTTCTCCGTCGACGACGCGCGGGAGCTGTTCGACCGGCTCCACGAGACGGTGACGGCGCTCCGGGCGGTCGACGCCGCGACGGTCTGTTGCTGTGGCGGGTACACGATCGGCGCGGGGTTGGAGCTCGCGCTCGCGGCTGACTTCCGGGTCGCGACCGCGGAGGCGGCGCTCGGTCTCCCGGAGGTGGACGTCGGTATCCCGACGGTGCTGTACGGCTCGCTCCTCCCGCTGTTCGTCGGCTACGGCGACGCAGCCGAACTCGTCTTCCTCGGCGACCCGTTCCCAGGGAGCCGTGCCGCCGAGGCCGGACTCGTCCACGAGGCGCCGCCCGCCGACGAGTACGCCGGGACGGTCGAGTCGTACGTCGACGCGCTGGCGGCGAAGAGCCCGCCGGTCCTGCGCCACCAGAAGCGGGTCGTACGGACGTGGCGGTCGAACGGGCTGGAGGCCGCCGCCCGCGGGTCGGTCGGGCAGGGGCTCGCCTGTTTCGCCGAGCCGGACCGCGAGGAGGCGATGCGGGCGTTCCTCGAGGACCGCGAGCCGGTCTGGGCACACGAGCGGGCGCGTGACGACGGGTGAGGCCACAGCCGCGCGAAAGCGGTTAGTGGGCCCCCGATCACCCGACTGTATGACCGACGACGCCGGGACCAGCCGCCGGGCCGACCGGCTCGCCCGCACCCCGACGCCCGGACCGCGCAACTCCCTGTGGTCGTGGCCCGACGCGAAGCCGCCGCTCCGGGTGGCGCTGAACTACCTGCTCGTCTGGGTCGCCCGTGTGGTCCCGTCGCTCCGGGCGCGCAACTGGACACTCCGGCGCCTCGGCGTCGTCGTCGCCCCGGGCGTGGCGTGGGGGCTGGAGGCGACGCCCGACGTGTTCTGGCCGGAGCTGATCACCCTTCGCGAGGGCGCGATCGTCGGCTACGACGTCACCCTGCTCTGTCACGAGTTCCTCCAGGCCGAGTACCGCACCGGCGAGGTGGTGGTCGGCGAGCGAGCGATGGTCGGCGCGGGCGCGGTCGTGCTACCCGGCGTCGAGATCGGTGCGGACGCGCGGGTGGCGGCGAACTCGCTCGTCGCCGACGACGTGCCGCCGGGCGCGACGGCGGCGGGCGTGCCCGCCGAGGTGGTGTCGACGGCGGACCAGTAGCCGACGACACGCTGACCGTCCTCCCGGTCACGCTCGCCGGAGCAGTAGGCCGGCCCTCGGCCCAGTCGCGGGAGGACGACTGCGCACTGCGTCTACGTGCGAACCCGGACGACGCCCTCGCGGAACACCAGCGCGTTCGGGAGAATGTACTCCTCGCTGTCGCTCTCGACGTGCGTGACGAGCAGGTCCACCTCCTGGACGATGCCGCGGTGGCCGGCGATCCGCACCTGGTCGCCGATGACGTACGGCTGGTTGAGCAGGAGGTAGACGCCGGCGGCGGCGGACGTGAGGAGCGTGTGGAACGCGACGACGCCGACGACGACGACGGCGACGACGTAGGCGGCGAGGAGGACGACGAGCGAGAGCGTCTGGACGCCCACCTGCGAGAGCGCGACCAGCACCGCGACGTAGAACACGCTGTACTTGATCGTAGTCGGGATGACGCCCGTCTGCGGCAGTTTCACGCCTTTCAGCCGCTCCGCGACGACGAGTTCGACCTTGTCACCGACGATGAGACCGACGAGGAGGATCAGGAGGGCGACGAAGACACTCGGGAGGAACTCGGCGACACTGGTCCAGAACTGGGTGGCCGCGCGCGTGCCGGCGACCGACAGCGCGGCGAAGCCGGCGACGACGACGCTGCCGTAGGTGACGATACGGCTGACGATGCCGACCGCGGTGGTGTCGAACCGTCTGGTCGTGCGGTCGAACGCCGTCCCCTCGACTACCCCCGGTGCGCCGAGCCGGCGGAGCGCCCCGGCCGTCAGGCGTCCGAGGGAGACGGCGACGACGACGCCGGCGACGAAGACGACGCCGGCGAGCCACAGCCGCGTCGAGACGCCGGTGAGCACGCGCCGCACCGCGTCAGAGGTGACCTGGTACATCGCCTCAGTAGTCCTCCGGGTCGAGTTCGAGTATCAGCCCGCCGCCTTTGAACGCCCGGACGAGGCCGTCGGACTCGGAGAGGACGATCGCCGTCGCGTTCGTGTCGCGGGTGATGGCGCCGCCGGCCATGTGCCGCGCACCCAGTCCCTTCGGGATGTCGACGCCCTCTGCGGAGGGCTCGAGGTAGCGGTACGCGGAGACGATCTTGCCGCTGTCGGAGATGACGAAGGCGCCGTCCAGCCGCGAGAACTCCTTCAACATCACGTTCACGATCGGGTCGCCGACGTGGACGTGGGACTTCTCGAAGGGGTTGTACGACAGGGGTCGGGACTTGTTCATCACCTTCCCGGCGTCGCCGACGGTGAACAGCGCGCCGACGGGCTTGCCCTTCTGTCCCTTCTTGCCGAGTTCGATCGCCACCTCGAACACGTCGCTGATGACGCTCGGGTCGGCCCGTGACTCCGCGAACAGCGCGTACACACCCGAGCGCATCCCCTCGTCGACGCGGATCCGGACGAGCGTGTCCGGCGTGTCCGGGTCGTCGCCGAACGTCGCCGCCGAGCAGGCGACCACGTCGCCCTCCTCGACGAACCCGTGCTCCATCGCGCCCTCGAGGCCGTAGCGTATCCGGTCCTGTACGTCGTCGAACTCGAGAGGCAGTTCGACGAACCGCTCCGCGTCGAACGGGTTCTCCGTCGCGACGACGACGACCGGCGTGTCGTCGAGCGAGCCGAACTGCTGGTGGTGCCCGCTACTCGGGGAGAACAGCACCAGCCCGTCGATGTCGGCGACGAGCGTCTCCGAGACGTCCGAGAGCGAGCCCATCGTGGAGAAGACGCGTGGCCGATTTAAGACGCTTGTGGGCGCCGTCTGCCGTGCGTCGTGCGGTTCGCGGACCGCACGCGTAAAGTGGACTGCCGCCGAGGGGCGGGCCGTGGACGCAACCCGATTCAACGCCGTCGCCGCCGTCGTCTGCGTCGCGGGACCGCTGGCGGCGCTCGTCGTCGCCGTCGCGTTCGGCCCGACGGCGGCGTTCCGGGGCAGCATCGCGGCCTCGACGCTCGTGACGCTCGTCTTCGCCGGCCACAACCTCCGCGCGGTCAGCGGGACGGGGTCGGTGTCGTTCGCCTCCGCGGCCGTGACCGCGCTCCTCGGCGCGTGGCTCGCCGTCGCGCCCGTCGTCTACGACGCGGGCTTCGTTCCGACCGCGGTCACGCAGTTCGTCGGCCTCCTCACCGCGACCTTCGGCGCCCACGCCGCCCTCGACGTCGTCGGTCGGTCGCTGTCCGGCGGCGAGACGCCACGCCCGACCGCCGACGACCCGCCCGCCGGCCTCGGCGAGATTCCAGACGAGTAGCGGCGTGTTCACCCCGGCGTCGAGACGACGAGCACGCCGGCTGTCCGCGTGCGGTCGACCCGCGGGCCGGGATTAACGGGCGTCGGCGACGACGACGAGCCATGGAGGCTCGATCCATCGACCACGTGAACCTGCGAATCCCCGAGGACGGACAGCCGGCAGCCGTCGAGTTCTACGGCGACCGACTCGGGTTCGGTATCGAGGGGGTCGCGCGGTGGCGCGCCGGCGAGAAGTCCTTCTTCGACGTTCGCCTCGCGC
The DNA here is from genome assembly GCA_028274865.1 of Haloferacaceae archaeon. Lineage (GTDB taxonomy): Archaea > Halobacteriota > Halobacteria > Halobacteriales > Haloferacaceae > A07HB70. The sequence goes on from JAQCMY010000022.1 coordinate 16,595, forward strand.
CAGAACACGTCGTCCACCTCTGGCCGACGCCGGCGTTCGACCCGCCGACGGGGACGAACTACGACCACCTCGCGGTCGTCGTCGAGGACGACATCGAGACGGTCCGGTCACACCTCGCGGCGGCAGACGTCCCGCTCTACGACGAGCT
>JAQCMY010000024.1 GCA_028274865.1 Haloferacaceae archaeon
GACACCTCGGTGACCGTCGCCGCTGGGGCCTCGCGCAGGCGCTCGTGGGCGGCGTCGGCCCGTCTCTCGTCCCAGATCCGCCGGTTCTGCGTGCCGTCCTCGGCCTCGTAGACGTGCTGGGCCTCGAACTGCCCGTCCTCGCCGGCCAGGTCGCCGTAGAGCTCCCAGTACGGGTCGGGATCGAACGCCTCGATCTCGCGCTCGCGGTCGACGATCAGCTTCAGCGTCGGCCCCTGGACCCGGCCCACGGAGATGAAGTCCTCGCCCCGCCGTCCCGCCGCGAGCGAGAGGTAGCGCGTCAGCGCCGCGCCCCACACCAGGTCGACGACCTGTCGCGCCTCGCCCGCCGCCGCGAGGTCGAAATCTATCTCCTCGGCCGCCTCGAACGCCCGGCGGACCTCTCCGTCGGTGATAGAGGAGAACCGCACGCGGTCGACCGGGACGTCCGTGTCGACCTCGCGGATCAGCTCGTAGGCCTCCTTGCCGATCAGCTCGCCCTCGCGGTCGTAGTCGGTCGCGATCGTGACCCGCGAGGCCTGCCGCGCGAGCCGGCGGAGAGTGGCGACGATCCGCTCTTGGGTCGGGCGCTTCTCTATCGGCGCGTCGATCAGCTCGACCGGCTCTACGTTGCGCCAGTCTTCGTACTCCGCGGGGAAATCGAGGCCGACGACGTGTCCGGACAGACCGACACAGCGCCGGCCGCCCCAGGCGTAGACGTTCACCCCACCGACGCGGCGTGTCTCGGCGCTCTCGCCGCTCAGGATGTCGGCCAGCCGGCGGGCGGCGTTGTCCTTCTCGGTGACGATCAGCCTCATGGACTCGTCACGCTCCCGGACGCGTTCACACTCGCTCCGACGAGCAGATCCGGCCTAAGTCTTTCGTCGGCCCCGCCGAGATCGGCACACAGCGCGCCCGTGCGACGCGTTTGCGGGCGTATCGCACCGCGTGTGCGCCCGGCCGCTACTCCTCCAGCGCCGCCCGCAGACGGTCGTTGACCTCCCCGGGCTCTGCGGTGCCGCCCGTCGCGCTCATCACCTGTCCGACGAGGTAGTTCAGCGCGCCGTCCTCGCCGTCGTGGTAGTCCGCGACCGCGTCCGGGTGGTTCTCGACTGCCGCCCGGACCGCAGCGGTCACCTCGTCGTCGTCGGCGGTGCCGAGTCCCTCGCGCTCGACGACCGTCTCCGGGTCGAGCCCCTCGTCGAGCATCGCTCGCAGCACCGTCTCCTCGGCGTTCTTCCGGGTGATCTCGCCAGCGTCGACCAGCGCGATCAGGTCCCGGACCTCGTCGAGTCGCCCCGAGACGCCGGCGACGGTCATGTCGCGGTAGTTGAGTTCGCCGAGCAGGACGTCAGCGACCCACGTCGCCGCGAGGCCCGGGTCGAACTCGCCCGCGATCCGCTCGTAGAGGTCGGCGACGGGCTTGCTGGAGGTGAGCTTCGCCGCGGACTCGCGGTCCAGTCCGTACTCCTCGCGGAAGCGCTCGCGCCGGGCGTCGGGGAGTTCGGGGATCGAGAGCCGGTCTCGCCAGTCCGCGACCCGGAGAGGCGGGATGTCGGCCTCGCCGAAGTATCGGTAGTCCTTCTCGGCCTCCTTCGCCCGCATCGACACCGTGATTCCGCGGGCCTCGTCCCAGTGGCGGGTCTCCTGGTCGATCACTCGGCCCCGCTCGACGGCGTTTCGCTGGCGGGTCACCTCGTAGGCCAGTGCCTGCTCCGCGCCGCTGTGGCTGGAGATGTTCTTCACCTCCGTCCGGTTTGCCTCCTCGAGAGCCGCCTCGCTCACGCGTCCCTCGGCGTCGACCTCTCCGGCCGGGACGAGCGAGACGTTCGCGTCGACCCGGAGCGAGCCGTCTCGGCTGCCGTCGAAGACGCCGAGATACTCCAGCACCTCCTCTAGCTTCGAGAGGAACGCCCGGGTCTCGGCGGGCGCTCGGAAGTCCGGCTCGGTGACGATCTCCATCAGCGGCGTGCCGGCGCGGTTGTCGTCGACGAGCGTGTAGTCGGCGGTGTCGATGCTCCCGCCCTCGTGGACGACACTCCCCGGGTCCTCCTCCAGGTGGGCGCGTCGGACCGCCACCTCGCGTCGCTCGCCCTCGACTGTGACCTCCAGTCGACCGTCGGCACAGATCGGCGCGTCGTACTGGGTGATCTGGAAGTTCTTCGGCAGGTCGGGGTAGTAGTAGTTCTTCCGGTGGAACCGGGTCTCGGGTGCGATATCGGCCTCGAGCGCCTTTCCGACCCGCACGGCGGCCTCGACTGCGGCCTCGTTGACGACCGGGAGCGCTCCGGGGAGACCGAGACAGACCGGGCAGGTCCGACTGTTCGGAGGCTCGTCCTCGGCCGGCGTCGTCGAACAGCCACAGAAGATCTTGGTGTCGGTCTCGAGCTGGACGTGGACCTCCAGCCCGATGACCACGGCGAGGTCCACGTCCGCGTCGGCGGACGCCTGCGCACTCATGCCAGACGGGTGGGTGTGAGGTGGGTAAAGACTACCGGGAGCGACGGCCCCCCGGCTCCGGCGGCCGTGCGTGAGCGTCTGACACAGATTTATCCCCGCGGGTGCGTGCCATCCCGTCGTGAGCAACCGAGTCGAGGAACTGGAGTCGACGGTCGCAGAGCTCCGGGCCGCGGTCGACGGGCTGACCGAGGAACTGGTCGAGACACGCGAGCGCCTGCGACAGCTCGAAGCCGAGCACGACGAGCCGGCCCCGAACCGCCGGATCGAGTCGGCTCACGCCGAGCAGGTCGACCCCGACCGGACGGGGACCGAGGCGGACCTCGACGCCGCGCCAGAGGGCGAGTCGACCGACGAAGCCGGGGCCGAGCCCCAGCCCGAGGCCGAGGCCGAGACCGAGGCCGAAGACGAGGAGGACGGAAACACCGGAGACGACGGCATAATCGTCGCGTAGGCGGTCCCCCCGCCATGCATATCAAGAAACTCGTCCTCGACGATTTCAAGAGCTTCGGCCGCGAGACGACGATCCCGTTCTACGACGACTTCACGGTCGTCACGGGACCGAACGGCTCCGGCAAGTCGAACATCATCGACGCGGTGCTGTTCGCGCTCGGGCTGGCCCGCACCCGTGGTATCCGGGCCGAGAAGCTGACCGACCTGATCTACAACCCCGGACACGCCGACGAGGCGAGCGAGGCCGCCGGGCCGCGCGAGGCCTCGGTCACCGTGGTGCTGGACAACGAGGACCGACGGCTGTCGCGCTCGCAGGTCGTCAACGCCGCCGGGAGCGACGACGTCGGCGACGTCGACGAGGTCACCGTCCGCAGACGGGTGAAAGAGACCGAGGAGAACCACTACTCGTACTACTACCTCAACGGCCGGTCGGTCAACCTCTCTGACGTCCGGGACCTGCTCGCGCAGGCCGGGATCACGCCGGAGGGCTACAACGTCGTGATGCAGGGCGACGTGACCGAGATCATCAACATGACGCCGAGCGAGCGGCGATCGATCGTCGACGAGATCGCCGGTGTCGCGGAGTTCGACGAGAAGAAGGCCGACGCGTTCGAGGAGCTAGAGACCGTCGAGGAGCGGATCGACGAGGCCGACCTCCGGATCGGCGAGAAGGAGGACCGTCTCGACCAGCTGGCCGACGAGCGCGAGACGGCCCTGGAGTACCAGTCGCTGAAGGAGGAGCGCGCGGAGTTCGAGAGCTACCTGAAGGCCGCCGAACTGGAGGACAAGCGCAGCGAGCTCGCGGGCGTCGAGAAGACCGTCGAGGCCCGCGAGCAGGACCTCGCGGACGCGGAGGCCGCCCTCGCCGAGCGGCAGGACCAGGTCGACGAGCTCGACGCCGACCACGAGACGCTGACCCGCGAGATCGAGCGCAAGGGCGAGGACGAGCAGGTCCGTCTGCGCTCGGAGATCGAGGAGACGAAGGGCGAGATCGCCCGACTGGAGGGAGAGATCGAGGCCGCCGAGGAGCGGATCGCCGAGGCCGAGTCCGACCGGCGGGAGGCGTTCGTCGCGCTCGACCGGAAGGAGGAGCGCGTCGAGGAGATAGCCGAGGAGAAGCGGTCGGTGAAAGTCGAGAGGGCCTCCGTCGCCGGCGAGCTCGAGGAGAAGCGCGAGGCGCTGGCCGAGATCGAGGCCGAGATCGACGCGGTCGACGCCGAGTACGACGAGCTGAAGGCCGAACTCCGCTCGCTGGAGGATCGACAGCGCGAGCTCGAGAGCGAGCGCGCGGACCGACAGCGGGAGAAAGACGGGCTGCTCGACGAGGCGCGCCGGCGCTCCTCGGAGCTCGACGACCGGCGGGCGGAGCTCGCCGAGACGACCGAGCGACTGCCGGACCTGCGCGCCGAGCTGTCGGACCTGGCGTCCGAGCTCGACATAGCCGTAGCCGCCGGAGTGCGCATAGAAGGGGTCGAACTCCGGGGCCGCGACGTGAGCGCCGGTCGGGGCTTTCAGCAGTGAGAGCGCCCGCAGATCCTCACGGACGACATTGCCGTTGGGAGCCGACTCCGGCACTGAGACCTCCGCGCGCTGGCGGCCGGCGTCGCGGATATCGTCGGCACTACGGTGGGCGGCCGCACATTGTCGGAGATCCGCGAGGGCGGCCTCCCGGTCAACCCGCTCGTGATCCGACAGCTGGGTGACGATCGTTGTCTTTGCCGCCCGACCGCTCTGTTCCAACGGGGCGTTGACGACGACATCGCCGCTGAGGTGCGTGTCCTCAAACCGGTTGATGACGGCCTCACGTGGGAACTCGTAGGCCTCCTCGGAGAGAATCTCCTCGAAGCGTTCGGGGATCTGGCCTCGCACGTCGA
>JAQCMY010000047.1 GCA_028274865.1 Haloferacaceae archaeon
GCGACACTGTTCGTCTCGGTGCCGACCGATCTCGACCCGACGCTCGTCGCGATGCTGGTCCTCCGTGCGCTCATCGTCCTCGTCGTCGTCGGCGTCGTGGTGCGTGGCTACCTCCGGCGTCGGCGAACTCGCGGAGAGATCCTTCGCGAGAGCCGCCAGTGGCCCGAGGACGACGACGAGTGAGGCGGCTTAAGCCGGGTGGGCTCCTCGCCACGCCGTGGTCGAACTCGTCTCCGTCGCTGCGCTCGCCGAGAACCGGGTGATCGGGCGCGACGGCGAACTGCCGTGGCCGTCGCTCCCGGCCGACCGTGCGCAGTACCGCGCGCTCGTCGCGGACGCGCCCGTCGTCTTGGGCCGGCGAACGTTCGACTCGATGCGTGACGACCTGCCGGGGCAGACGCAGGTGGTGGTGAGCCGGTCGCGCGACGCCGTCGACGTCTCGACCGCCCGCGTCGCCGGCGGCGTCGCGGACGCGCTGTCGGCGCTGTCGGCAGCCGGGGCCGGGGCCGCCTACGTCCTCGGCGGCGGCGACACCTACCACCTGTTCCAGCCCCACGTCTCGCGGATGGTACTCAGCCACGTTCCCGGCGCGTACGAGGGCGACAGCACCTTTCCCGCGTGGGACGAGACGGCGTGGACGGTCGCTCGCGAGGAGCCCCGCGACGGGTTCACGCTCCGGGAGTGGGTTCGCCCGGCCCCGGAACCGGAGGCGTAGGCCGTCCGGTCGCCGCTCGTCTCCTCGTCACTCCCGCCCGTCGGACAGCACCCGCCGGACCGGGAGGCGTTCGCGCCGGACCCGCGCCGCGAGGTCCTCGACGTCCGCGCGCAGGCACTCGCGGGTCACGGGGTCGTCCCACCGGCTCGACGGGTCGACCCACTGGTAGTGGTAGGAGGCCTCGGTCGACTGCTCGTAGGGGTCGAGACGCGCCAGCTTCAGCAGGTCCACGTCCCCGTCGAGTGCCGCCGCGTACGCCTCTGCCTGGAGGCGGTGTTTGTGGTACACCCGCTTCGAGGTCTTGAGGTCACAGACCGCGCGGTCGGCGCCCGGCTGGTCCGTCTCGTAGACGAGGTCGACCTGTCCGGCGTAGCCCCGGTCGTCGTCGATCAGGAACCGCTCGACGCCGAGGGGCCGGACGACGTCGGCGAGCACGCTCTCGGCGTTGTCGCGGCACCACGCGACCGCCAGCTCGCCCATCGCGGCGGCGTCGGCGCCGCCCGCCTCCGCGAGCCACGCCGCCAGCGCCTCCGGGTGGTCGACGGTCCCGAGTCCGTTGAGCGCCGCCGTCGCCGCCGTCTCTTCGGCGCCCCACAGGTCGCGGTCGGCCAGCGGCGCGAGTACCGCCTCGTGGACGAGGGTCCCGACAGCCGACTTGAACCGGAGCAGGTCCCGCCAGTCCGCGCTCCCGGCGCTCCCGTCGTGGGTCGCCTTCCAGCGGTCCAGCCCCGTCGTGTCGGCGTCGCGCGCGCCGACGACGGTGCTGACGCTCGGGTAGACCGACCCGTCGTCGGCGACGTACACTCGGCCCTCGGTCCCGTCCCGGAACTCGACCTGCGTCCGGGCGACGAGACGGCCGTCGACGCGGCGGGGCTCGGCGGCGAACGTCGCCTCGCCGTCGACGGCTGGAACCCGGAACTCGGTCACACACGACGGTCGTGCGCGCTCGGCCTAAGCGGTTCGCCCCGCTCCGACGGAGCCTTGTGACTCCGCGTCCAGACACCGCCGTGACAGACACCGACGTCGCTCCCGAGGCGCTGCTCCCGAGCGAGCGGCTGCGCCGACAGGCCCGCGACGGCGACGTGACACAGATCCACCGCGGGCAGGCGTACGCGGACGAGGGGGACCGGTTCGAACCCGACGGCGCGACGTTCGAGGTGGTCGCCGTCGACGAGCGCACCCTCGGCGACCTGACCGACGCCGACGCCCGCGCCGAGGGCGCCTCGGACCTCGACGGGTACCGGGAGCTGCTCGCGCGGGCCCACGACGAGTTCGAGTGGGACGACGACGCGCCGGTCGTGCGCCACCGGTTCGAGCGCGTCGACGGCTAGCCGTCCCCGGACACCGTGCCCCGGAGGAGCGCGTACGCAGCCGTTCCGGCGAGGAAGGCGACGCCGAGTCCGGCGACCAGCCCGAGGACGCCGACGACGACGACGACGAGCGGTTCGTCGGCCCGCGCGACGCTCGTCCGGCCGAGGCTGACGGCGACGAGTCCGAGGACGACGCCGAGCACCGAGGGCGGGTACGCCGCGACGAGGTCTGCCGCGAGCAGCGCGACGAGGAGGTAGCCGACACCGAGGACGACGTTCGCCCCGGCGGTCCGCGCACCGAAGGCGTGTTTCCCGGCGATGCCGCCGCTTCCGTGACACATCGGGAGCGCGCCGAGTGGCACCGCGACGAGGTTCATGACGCCCATGCTGCCTGCCAGCCGGTCCGGCGAGACGTCGCGGTCGAAGTAGTCCGCGAGGAGTACAGACGCCGCGAGCGCCGCGTTCCCGACTGTCATCGCCGACTGCGCGGCAGCCGCCTCCGCGACGGCGAGCGACGGCTCGGCCCGACCGACGACGAGGACGCCGCCGAGCGACGGGAGCGCCGGGGCCGGAACGCCCGCGTTCCGGACGGCGACGACGCCGCCGACGACGAGGACGGCGACGGGGGTGAGGTTCGACCGGCCGCGGGCAGTCAGCAGAAGCGCGACGCCGGCGCCGAGGCCGGCGAGACGGAGGTTCGCAGCCGCGAGGCCCAGCCCCGTCTCGAGCAGGACGAGTGCGACGCCGAACTGGACGCCCCGAACGACCGGCGAGCCGACGTACTGCGAGAGGCGGGCGAGCGTCCCCGTCGCGCCGGCGAGCAGCAGTCCCGCGCCGAGTGCGAGGCCGGCGAGCAGAAACTCGCCCGTCTCGACGGCCCCGGCGAGGAGGAGCGCCGCGAGCGCCTTCATCGGTTCGACCGACACCGGCGCGCCGTAGTACAGCCCCCAGACCACCTGGAAGACGCCGAACCAGACCAAGACGACGGCCACCGAGAGGTCCGTCAGGAGCCCGACCGCCGCGACGAGCGGGAGCACCGTAACCGAATCGCCTATCGCTCCCGTGACCTCGTTCCACGAGAACTCGACCGCGTCGTCTCGCCCCGATTCGGCAGAAAATCCCACTACGAGCCGCTCACGCGCGACACACAAGAATCTACGCTGAAACGGCGTCGGGTTTCGGAACTGGCGTCTCGAACCTGTATTCGGTTACGTCGACGACGCCACGGCGGGATGGGCGCTACAGGATTTGAACCCGTGACAGCTTGGTCCGAAGCCAAGCACTCTGTCCAAACTGAGCTAAGCGCCCTCATCTTCCGTACCACCGGCGACCCGTTAAACAGCTCGGATCGCCCGAACCTCCGGGCCCGTCGAGCCAGCGTCCGCTGATCGCTCCACCCCGGCCTGGGGCCAGCCCGTCCAGTACGACGCCCCACGGAGCCGACCGACGCGCCGAGCGGCGGCCGACCGGAGTGCCGTACGGACGCGGGGTCGTCTGCCAGACGGACCGCGAGCGCGACGCCTGTCGGCTGTATCGGGCCGACAGCCCGCTGTTCCCGCCGAGTCGCACTGCTCGGGAGACCCAGCCGGACGGCGAGCGATCCCGGTATTATGCCGCTCGACCCCGCAGTACGGGTGTGAAGACTATCGTGACCGAACGGGACGAGCAGATGCTCGCACGGATCGAAGGCGACGACCGGGTGTTCGAGGTGAACTTCGACTCGGTCGAGCCGACCGACGTGACGCTCCGGTTCGTTCGCGGCGGGGAGCGCGTCGGGAGCATCTACAACGACGACGGCACCGACCGGACGATGGCCCGACTGACCACCGGCCGCGAGGGCGCCGACTTCATCGGCGTCGAGGTGCCAAAGGAGTTCGTCGCGGAGCTCCTCGACGCGGCGGTCGACGCCGGTCGGGTCACGGACGACGCGGCCGCAGAGGGCTACCGGATGCGGGTGCTCTAGCGGGCCACGGGGCCGGTCGGGTGTCGCCGGGAGCGTCCACCGCGCGCGCTGTCGCGGCGGCCCTCGCCGCCGGGTCCAGTCTCCGGCGCGCCGGTCCACGTCTGCTTCCGGGCCGCTTATGTCGACGGCAGGGACACCGCACGGCGTGTCAGACACCGGGACGCTCCGGGGCCTCGTCGACCTCGTTCGCCCCGGCAACGCCGTGGCTGCCGCCGTGCTCACGTTCACGGGAACGTTCGTCGCCGTCGGCGACACGGCGTGGGGCGGGGCCGCACTCCGGACGACAGCCGGGGTCGTCGCGACGGTCGCGGCCACGGGCGGCGGCAACGCGGTCAACGACTACTTCGACCGCGCCGTCGACAGGGTGAACCGACCGGATCGGCCGATCCCTCGTGGTGCCGTCTCGCCGCGCGCGGCGCTCGTCTTCGCTCTCGCGCTGTTCGCCATCGCGGTCGCCGCCGCCGCGACGCTCCCGCCGGTCGCGCTCGGCATCGCGCTCGCAAACGCGGCGGCGCTCGCTGCCTACACCCGCGTGTTCAAGCGCCTGCCCGGCGTCGGCAACCTCGTCGTCGCCCTGCTCACCGGGTCGACGTTTCTGTTCGGCGGCGCGGCGGTCGGCAGCCCCACCGCTCCCGGTCTCGTCGTGATGGCGCTGCTCGCCGCGGCGGCGACGCTCGGGCGCGAACTCGTAAAAGACGTCGAGGACGTCGCCGGCGACAGGGCTGCGGGGCTCCGGACGCTCCCGATCGTCGCGGGCGAGCGTCCGGCGCTCGGCGTCGGCGCCGCCGCCGTCGGCGCCGCCGTCCTCGCCAGCGGGGTCCCTGTCGCCCTCGGGACGTTCGGCGCCGCCTACCTCGCCGTGGTGTTGCCGGCGGACGCAGTGTTGCTCGCCGCGACGGTCCAGTCGTTCTCGGACCCCGGCGCGGGGCAGCGGCGCCTGAAGACCGGGATGTTTCTCGCCGCGGCGGCGTTCGTCGTCGGTCGGTCGGCTGCGCTCGTGGCCGGGTAGCCGCGACGGTCGCCTCCAAAGAGAATATTATTAGTTCGTCGTACCGTACGTGCCGCTGATGGACGTCAGCCAGAGTGGTGTTCAGGGTCCGGAGCCGGCACGCCGTCGACGGGCTCCGTTCCGTGTATGACCTCTCGCCGGTTCTCGACGCAGAAGTCGACGCCGGAACGAGCCTCCTCGTGTCCGGACCGCCGCTGACTGGCAAGCGCAGCCTCGCACTCGACGTCCTCGCCGAGGGCACCCGCCGCGGCGAGGGGACGATCGTCGTGAGCACGAAAGACGGCGCCAGCCGCGTCCTCGAGGACTACCGCGACCGGACCAGTATCGACGACCGGCCCGTCTCCGTCATCGACTGTGTCACCCGCCAGCAGGGCGTCGGCGAGGTAGCCGACGACGACCACGTCACGTACACTTCCTCGCCGGTAGACATGACGGGCGTGGGAATCAAGCTCTCGGAGACGCTGGAGTCGTTCTACAACAGCTACGACGTTGAGCAGACGCGCGTGATGCTGCACTCGCTCTCGACGCTCCTGATGTACTCCGACCTCCAGACCGTCTTCCGGTTCCTCCACGTCTTCACCGGTCGCATCCAGAGCGTCGACGGCCTCGGGCTGTTCTGTATCGACGCGATGGCCCACGACGACCAGACGATGAACACGCTGACCCAGCTGTTCGACGGTGTCGTCACAACCGACGAGGACGCGGAGGCGTCGCTCCGGCTCCCCGGCAACTAGTTGTCGCCGGCGCTCGAACGGGCGGGTATGCCAGTCACCGCCGACGAGGAGCTCCGCGAGCTACTCGACGCGCGTCACGTCGCGGTCGTCGGGTGTTCGTCGACGCCCGGGAAGGCCGCCCACGAGGTGCCGGCGTACATGGCCCGCGCGGGCTACGACGTCCTCCCGGTCAACCCCTACGCCGACGAGGTGCTGGGCCGCGAGGCCGCCGACTCGCTGGCCGACGTCGAGGAGACGGTCGACCTCGTCGACGTGTTCCGCCCGCGCGACGAGGTGCCCGGCATCGTCGACGAGGCGGTCGCGCGCCGCGACGCCCGCGGCGACGTGCGGGCGCTCTGGCTCCAGCTCGGCATCGCCCACGACGAGGCCGCCGAACGCGCCGAGGCGGCGGGGCTGCGCGTCGTCCAGGACCGCTGTCTCGAGGTCGAACACGGTCGGCTCGTGGCGTAGCCCGGACACGAGGCCGGGACGAGCGTCACTCGGTCGCGGTCGACTGGTCGTCGTCGGACTGTGCCGACTGGTCGACGTCCACGGCGCCGCCGTCCGGGTCGCCGAGCGACCCGCGTGCGGCCTCCGGGTCGAGGCCGTTCGCCTCGAGCAGCCGGTCCATCATCGCGCGCTGCTCGGCCACCTCCGCCTCCAGCCGCTCGGTTCGCTCGGCGGTCTCTTCGACCGTCTCCCGTGTCTCCTCGACCTCCTCGCGGAGTGCCGTCAGCTTCGCGTAGACGTCCTCTGCCATGTCTGCGACCTTCTGGAGCTTCTTCGCCGTGCTGCCGAATCCCATACCCGTCTCGTGGGACCCGCTCCGGGTGTGCGTTTCGGTCACCCGAGGTCGACCCGGCTGACGGCCCGCCGGAGGACCGCGTAGCCGACGACGGCGGCGACGGCGTAGCCCGCGACGACGAGCGTGGCCCCTGGCCCGACGCTGCCGAGGGCGAGGCGCGCTGCCAGCCCCACCGGACCGTCCTCGTGGAGCGTCGTCCCGCCGAACAGGACGAGCGTCCCGAGCGAGTACGACAGCTGTGCGACCCGACGCTCCGCGGCGACGAGCGCCAGCGCCGCGCCGAGCGTCACCACGACGGCCGAGAGCGCGGCGACGAGGACGAGGACGAGCGGCAGGTTCGCGACGCTCGTGCCGTTCAGCTCGAGCAGGCCGACCCAGAGCGCGGCCTGTACCGGCGCCAGTCCCGCCGCTGCGAGCGTCTTGCCGTCGACGATGTCCGCCGTCGAGAGCGGCGCGGCACGGAGTAGCTCCAGCGTCCCCCGCTCGCGCTCCTCCGTGACGGAGTCGACGACGATGGAGCCACCGATGAACACCGGCAGGAAGAGCAAGAGCGGGAGCAGGACGGTGTAGGTGAAGCCGTAGTACGGGCTAGAGCGGCCCTCCGGCGGGAGCGCGAGCGGCTCGGCCGAGAGGTGTTCGGACCGCTCGGCGCGCTCGGCGCGCTCGTAGGCCCGTAGGGCGTCGCGCAGCTGGACCACGACGAGCGTCGTCCGCACGTCCGAGTCCGGGACGAGCGCCGTCACCGTCGTCCGGCTGCCGGTCTGCTCGGCCCGGACGACGGCGTCGAGTTCGTTCCGGTCGAAGGCCGCTCGCGCCGGCGCCGCGTCGTCGTAGGTGCGCGTGTCGAGGCCTCGGGTCTCCTCGACCGCGGCCCGCAGGTCGGCGACCGACGACTCGTCGCCGACGACCCCGATGTCGACGGTGTACCCCTCGACGCTTCCGGGGTCGTACAGCGAGACGAGGCCCACGACCAGAAACGAGGAGAACGCCGCGACGAACAGCTGTATCAGCAGGGCGAGGACGATCGTCTTCTCGGCCCGCAGGGACGCTATCTCCCGCCGGGCCAGCACCAGACGCGGGTCAGCCAAGGCTCGTCACCACCGCGAGGTTGTAGCCGGCGTGGAGCGTGACCGCAGCCGCCAGTCCGACGGCGTAGCCCCGGGGGCCCCGGACCGCGCCGAGCGCCGAGACGCTCGCCGTCACCACGTGGAGCGCCAGCGGCGCGACGAGTAGCACCCCGACCGGCAGGACGCCCGCCGTCGCCGCCGTCGCCTCGCCGAGCGGGACGGCGGTGAGGCCGACGGCCTGGATCACGACGAACAGCTTCTCCCCGACGAAGAAGCCGAGTCCCGCCAGCCCGCCGAGAACGAGCGCGCCCCGTGTCGTTCGGTCGTCGCCGAGTGGCCCCTCGTGGAGGCCGGCGTAGACGTGGAGGCTCTTTGCGACCTCCTCGACGCCGGCGACGGCGACAAACAGAACTGGCAGGGCCGCCTCGCGCGGGAGCGCGAACAGGAGCGCGAGCGCGAGCAGTTCGGCGAGGAGGACGAACGGAATCGAGAGCACGGCGAGCGTCGCGGCGGAGCGCCGCCCGGCGATGCGGGCCGCGAGCGCGTCGAGGAGCTTCAGCGGCACCGAGCGCTGGGTGAACAGGTCCTCCTCGCGGTAGATCCCGACGCCGAGGACGAACAGCGAGGTGCCGACGAGGTACGCCGGTCCCGTCGAGAACAGGTACTCCGCGACGGACACCGACCCGCCCTGGAGGTCGCGGACGACGACCGTCAGCGGCGAGATGAGCGCCACCGGCGTGACGTTCGTGAAGATGGCCGGGACGAACGCGTACGCCGTCAGGAACACCGACACAGACACCGTGACGAAGGTGAGTTCCTTGAACGACCGGGCGAACATCGCCGTCGCGAACGTCGCCCCGAGGAAGGTGATCGCGATCGGGAACACCGCCGCGACGGAGAGCGCGCCGCCGCCGACGAGGGCGGCGACGGCGACGACGAGACCGACCATCGCCCCGAGGTACGGCAGCGTCTTGCCGGCGACGATCTCGCCCGGCGTCGCCGGCGAGACGAGGAGGAGTTCGCCACGGCGGCCGATCCGCTCTTCGAGCATCGTCGACCCGTACGCCTGGACGACGAAGTTCATCGGCACGAGGAAGGCAAACGCGAGGACGAGCGACGCGAACGGGAACGGCGGTGATATCTCTGCCGGCGACCCACCGGACGTGCTGCCGCCGAACAGGCCGGCGGTCCCGGCGCCGAGGTCGGGGACGGCGAGGGCGCCGCCGCCCTCGTCGCCCTCGTCGCCGCCCTCGTCGGCGGCCCCGTCGGACTCGTCGGTCTCGTCGCCCCCCGTCGTGGTCCCGCTTCCCGCGCCCGTGCCGGCGAGCGCCCCCGCGTCGCGGCTCACGTACCGCAGGTCGACCGCGACCGGGAACGCCGCCGAGCGGTTCGCCTCGGCGCCCATCAGCGCGAGGTTGTGCTCGCGGACCGCCGACCGGAACGCCGCCAGCGCCGCCCGGCCCTTCGCGCTGTCGGCGACGGCCACCTCGCCGTCGGCGACGACCACCTCGGCCCGACCGCTCGCGACGAGGCCGGGGTCGGCCGCGACGGGGCGAAGCGGCGTGGCGTCTTCGACCGGCGCGCGGTAGGCGCTGTCCGGCGCGACGCCGACCCGGTAGATGTCGCGGTCCGGCGCGACGCCGTCGCCCACGGCGCCCGTCGCGACGACGGTGCCGGCGGCGAGGAGGGCGACGAGAAAGACGACGACGGTGGTCCGGTCCAGCGTGTCGGCGCTCCGGCTCACCTCCCAGCGTGCGATCTGCAGCGTGCGAGCGACGCGGTCCCGTCTGCTCACTGCGGCCCCCGCCGCAGGGCGTCGCCGGTCCGCTCCTGTCCCTTCGCCCGGCCGGCCAGCGAGAGGAACACGTCCTCCAGCGACGGCTCCTCGGTGCGGATGTCGACGACCTCGCCGCCGGCCGCTGTCGCGGCGGCGCGGACCGTCTCGACTCCGTCCATGTTCTCGGCCTCGACGAGGTAGCGGTCGCCGGCCTCGACGGCCCCGTCCACCGGGACGGTCGTGTGGACCCGGTAGGTCGTCTCGCCGTGTTCGGCGCGAATCTCCGGCACCGTCCCGCGGGCGATTATCTCGCCCTCGTTCATGATCACGACCCGGTCACAGACCGACTCGACGTGGTAGAGGTTGTGCGCGCTGAACAGCACCGTCCGGCCGTCGTCGGCGAGTTCGCGGGTGAACTCGAGTACCGCGTCGGTCGTCAGCGGGTCCAGCCCGGACGCGGGTTCGTCGTAGACGAGCACGTCGGGGTCGTTCACCAGCGACCGCGCGATCGCCACCTTCCGCTTCATCCCCTTCGACATGTCGCCGAGCCTGCGGTCGCGGATGTCGAGCGAGAGGCGGTCGAGCGCGGCCCCGGCGCGTTCGTCGCCGACCTCGCGGGGGACGTCGTAGAGGTCGGCGAAAAACCGGAGGTACGACCGCGGCGTCATCTCCTCGTAGAGCGGCGACTCCTCCGGCAGGAAGCCGAGCGACCGGCGCATCTCCGGGTCGGCGACGTCGTGGCCGGCGACCGTCGCCGACCCGCCGGAGGGCTCGACGAGGCCGGCACACATCTTCAGCGTCGTCGTCTTCCCCGCGCCGTTCGGGCCGACGACGCCGAATATCTCGCCGGGGTCGACCGAGAACGTCGACCCCTCGACGGCGGCGAAGTCACCGTACTCCTTTCGCAGGTTCTCGACGCCGATCACGAGTTTTCGCTGGACGCGGGGCGTGTTAACCCCCTCGCCGGGTTCTCACTCCGCGTAGTCGTAGAACCCGCAGCCGGTCTTCTTGCCGAGGTGTCCGGCGTCGACCTTCCGCTCCAGCAGGACCGGAGGGCGGTACTTGTCGCCCAGCTCGTCGTGGAGCGTCTCGGCGGCGTCGAGCACCACGTCCAGCCCGATGTGGTCGCCGAGCTCGAGCGGTCCCATCGGGGCGTTCGTGCCGAGCTTCAGCCCCGTATCGACGTCCTCCTTCGACGCCACGCCCTCGTCGTACGCCCGGATGCCCTCGCACACCCACGGGATGAGGACGCGGTTGACGACGAAACCGGGGCGGTCGGCGGACTCCCAGGTCGTCTTGTCGAGCGAGTCGGCGAAGTCGTCGACCAGCGAGACGGTCGGGTCTGCCGTCGTCTCGGCGCGAACCACCTCGACACCCTCCATCACCGGCACGGGGTTCATGAAGTGGAGGCCGACGACGTCGCCCGGTCGCTCCGTCGCGGCGGCGATCGTGGTGACCGAGAGCGTCGAGGTGTTCGTCGCGAGCACGGCGCCCTCCGGGGTGATCTCGTCGAGCGACGCGAACACGTCCTGTTTCACGTCCATCTGCTCCAGCACCGCCTCGACGACGAGGTCGGCGTCTCCGAGGTCGGCGAGGTCGGTGGTGCCGTCGATCCGGCGCCTGGCCGCCGCTGCCGTCGCCTCCGTCAGCGACTCCCGCGAGACGAGGCGCCCGAGGCTGTCGTCGATGCGGTCGAGGCCGTCCTCGACGAACTCCGTCTCGACGTCCCGCATCACCACGTCGTAGCCTGCGGTCGCTGCGACCTGTGCGATGCCCGCGCCCATCGTGCCGGCGCCGACGACCCCGACGGTCTCGACACCATCGACGGTGTACATAGAGGTCGGTACGAGCCCCCTCGCCTAAGCGTGGCGGTGGGGCTCACCCTCACGCTTTTGGTTCTCGTGGCTGTCAGACTTGGTATGCGCCAGGGTGCCGACGAGTCCATCACACGGGACGGACGGATGCTGATACTCGCGTACGACCACGGCCTCGAGCACGGCCCGGTCGACTTCGAGCCGGTTCCCGAGACCGCAGACCCGGAGGTCGTGTTCGACCTCGCAACCCACGACGCGGTGACGGCGCTCGCGGTGCAGAAGGGGGTCGCAGAGGCGTACTACCCCGACTACGCCGACGACGTCACGCTGCTCGCGAAGCTGAACGGCACCTCGAACATGTGGTCCGGCGAGCCGGACTCCGCGGTGAACTGGTCCGTCGACTACGCCGCCGAGGTCGGTGCCGACGCGGTCGGGTTCACCGTCTACGGCGGGTCGAACCACGAGATAGCGATGGTCGAGGAGTTCCGCGAGGCACAGGAGCGCGCGCGCGCTCACGACATGGCCGTCGTGATGTGGGCGTACCCCCGCGGGCAGGGCCTGCGAAACGCCGAGAGCCCCGACACGATCGCCTACTCCGCCCGGACGGCGCTCGAACTCGGCGCCGACGTAGCGAAGGTAAAACACCCCGGCAGTCGGGAGGCGATGGCAAACGCCGTCGAGGTGTCCGGCCGGACGAAGGTCGTGATGTCCGGCGGGTCGAAGACGGACGACCTGCAGTTCCTCCGGACGGTCGAGTCGGCGATAGCCGCCGGGGCGAGCGGGCTCGCGGTCGGGCGCAACGTCTTCCAGCGCGAACACCCGCGGGCGATCCTCGACGCACTCGAGGCGGTCGTCTTCGACGGCGAGAGCGCCGAGGACGCCCTCGAACTCGCCACCCGGGGCCCGGAGCGGGCAGCGGACTGATGCTCGCCGGGGGCGCCG
>JAQCMY010000054.1 GCA_028274865.1 Haloferacaceae archaeon
CCGGCCGGCGGCGCCGCCGTCGGTCTCGCAGCCGTCGGTCGTGTGCTCCCCGGACGGGTCGGGTCCGACCGACCGCGGACGGGGACGTCCGGTCGACTGTACACAGGCAGACGCTCCGCGAACTGACCGGTAACACCCGGTGAGAACGATCCATCGGAGTAATATGTGCCTGGCCTCACGAGCGGATAGATGCCAGGCGACTGGCTGCGCGCCCGCGCCGCGCTCGACGACTGGTTCGCCGTTGCCGTCGCTGTACTCGTCGTTCTCGCCGGTGTCGGCGCGTGGGCCGCGTACGGCGCCTACGTCGCGCCCGGAACGACGGCTGAGGAGCGCACCGTCGACGAGTGGCGCGTCGCCGGCGCGTTCGACCACCGCGCGACCGTCACTCCGCCAGCAAACGGGACGGCGTTCGAGCCCGGCAGCACCGTCGAGAACCGGTCGCTCTACCTCACGACCGTCATGCCGGAGCTCGAGGGGTCGTTCACGCTCGGCTACCGCGGCGAGGGCCCTGCGACGGTACGTCTCGACGAGCGCGTCCGGGTCCGGAGCGTCGCGGCGAGCAGCGGCGGCGAGGAGCAGACGGTCTACTGGCAGCGGAGCCGCACGCTGGAGTCGGGGAGCGCGACACTCCGGCCAGGCGGGCGGCTCAGGATCCCGTTCGCGCTGAACGTCTCGCGCACCGCCGTCGACGCCGGGGCGGTGAACGAGCGCCTCCGGTCGCCGGGGCAGATTCAGGTCGACGTGGTGGTCGATGTCGTCGTCGACCGGCAGAACGGCCCGGCGCAGAGCCTGACGTTCACGCTGCCGATCCGCGCGGAGGGCGACATCTATCGCGTCGAGTCCGGCGGCAGGCAGGAGACGTTCTCGCGCAGCGAGACGGTGGCGGTCCCGAACGACACCGGACCGCTTCGGTCGCTCGGCGGACCACTGCTGGCAGCCGTCGCGACGGTGGGGGCCGTGGGGCTGGCGACCGCTCGTCGACGCGGGATAGTCGCGCTCTCGGCGCGCGAGCGGGCGTGGCTCGACTACCGGGACGACCGCGACGAGTTCGACGAGTGGATCACGACGATTCGGCTCCCGCCGGAGGCACGGGAGCTGCCGGTCGCGGAGGCCGTGTCACTCGCCGACCTGGTCGACTTCGCCATCGACGCCGAGAGCGCGGTGCTCGAGTCACCAGACAGCCGGCGCTACCACGTCGTCCACGACGGCTACCGCTACACGTACGAGGCGCCGCCGGAGCCGGGCGGCGGGGCCGGAACCGAGCTGGCACAGAGGCCGGGGGCCGAGCCGAATCCGGAGCCGGGAGAGGCGGAGCCGGCGCCCGAGTCGGAGGACTGACCGCTACGACCCGTCCAGTCCAGCCAGCGCGTTCACCACGAGTGCGGTCCGGAGCACCGCGGCGGCGTCCCCTCGGTCGAACACGAGGTCGTCGGTCGACCGGACGTGTTCGAGGACGGACTCGGAGGCGTGTTCGGGCGCCGCCGCGACCCCACAGTCACGGGCCGCGACCCACTTCATCACGCGGAGGTCGGTCTTCGAGTCGCCCATCACGAGGACGAACGGGTCGTCGACGCCGAGGACCGAGAGCGCGGCGTCGACGCCGGCGGCCTTGTCCAGCTCCAGCGACGAGATCTCCGCGGCGTCGGCACGGTAGCAGGCGACGTCGACCCGCCCGAACACCCCTGCGACGGGGTCGGGGACGCCGCTCGCCGGCAGGTCGACGAGTTCGTCGCGCCGGGCGAGGGCGGCCTCGATCTCGGGGTCGGCGGCGGCGTAGTGCGCCCGGGCGTACGTCGGGCCGGTCGTCTCGTCGGTCACCGCGGCGCCGAGGAGGTCGAGGAGGTGTGCGAGCGCGGCGTCGACGACGCGGTCGGCGCAGTCGGTGCCGGCCTCGTGGTTCGGCTTCAGCGTGACGTTGAACTCGTTTCCCTGGAGGTGACAGCCGTCGCGGACCGTCGGCGGCGCGCCGGCGACGGCGCGGTCGCGGACGCTCGCGAACACCTCGCGCAGCTCGTCGTCGAGCCGCTCGTAGAGCAGTCGCTTCGTCTCCGCGCCGTGACCGGGGGTGAACACGCCCGCGCCCGACTCGTAGACGACCGAGAACGACCCCGAGTGGACGAGACGGTTGCCGAGCCCCTGTACGGTGAACCCCTTGACGTTCTCCAGGGTCTGCCCGGTGCAGACGACGACCGCGACCCCACGCTCGTGGAACTCGGTCAGGAGGTGGAGCACCTCGCGGGGGATCTCGTTGTCCGTGGCGCCGGCAGAGCGGAGCGTCTCGTCGACGTCGAGCACGAGGGCGTCGAACGCCCGACCGTGCGTCGAGTAGACGTCGAGCCCGGCGAAGGCCTGGTCCCGAGTCGCCAGCGACGCCACCTCCGCCATCGTCGCGCCGTCGTCGAACGCCGGCGCGACGGCGCTCCGGCGCTCGGCGAGGGCCTCGCTCGCGTCCTGCCAGACGTCCAGCGCGACCGGCGCGTCGACGGCGGGAAACAGGTCGACGAGGTCGCGGTACGCCCGCAGGCCGTCCGTGTCGAACTCGGCGTAGAGCCGCCGGAGGCGGTCGTACCGGTCCACGTCCGCTCGTCCGGCCCCGGGGTCTTCAGTCCCTCGCGTCCGGATCGCAAGGTACGAACCACGGGGGGACGAGTTCCGTGGCATGGGAGACTACACCGTCGGCCTCCAGGCGGCCTGGCCGGTGCGGGACGTCGAGGACGTCGACGACGCGATCGCGGTCGCGGTCAGCGAGGCCGGACGACGGCTGAACGAGGCAGACAAGGACCGCGTCGAGGTGGACGTCGGCCGGAAGCCCTGTCCGACCTGCGGCGAGCCGTTCGACGCGGCGCTCCACGTCGCCGACACCGCGATGGTCGGTCTCGTCCTCCGTATCGAGGTGTACGGCGTCGAGGGCGAGAAACACGCCAGCCGGGTCGCGAAGAGCGAGGTGGGGGGCGCCCTCCGGGACGTCCCGCTGTCCGTCGTCGAGGTGACGCCGGTCGAGGCAGAGGACGCCGCGCCGGAGTAGCCGGCGAAACACTTTCGTATAATCTGTAGTTATATCGACTCATGGACCTGCCGACGGCCCGCGACCTCAAGGAGCGTCGAACGGCGCTCGACCTGACACAGAGCGAGCTGGCCGAGCGCGCCGACGTCTCCCAGCCGCTGATCGCCCGCATCGAGGGCGGCGACGTCGACCCGCGGCTGTCGACGCTCCGCCGAATCGTCGAGGCGCTGGACGAGACGGAGGGACAGGTCGTCCGGGCAGAGGCGCTGATGAACGACGAGGTCGAGAGCGTCGCGCCAGACGACTCGGTTCGCGAGTCCGAGCGACGCATGGAGGAGGCCGGCTACTCGCAGCTGCCGGTGCTGACCGCCGGTCTCCCCGTCGGCTCGATCAGCTTCTCCGACATCCGCCACGCGGAGGCCGGCGACGCCGCAGTCGGTGACCTGCCCGTCCGCGACGTGATGAGCGAGCAGTTCCCGACCGTCTCGCGAGACGCGGCGGTCGAGAAGGTCGACAGCCTCCTCGACTACTACGAGGCCGTCGTCGTCACGGAGGCCGGCGAGGCGGTCGGGATCGTCACCGAGGCCGACATCGCCGCCGCGCGCTCATAGCTCGAGTCCGGCCACCCGGACGCCAGACCCCTCCTCGACCCGGCCGATCACCCGCCCGTCGACCGCGCCGGCGAGGTCCTCGGCCCGGTCGTCTGGCGTCGCCAGCACGAACCCGGTTCCCATGTTGAACGTGCGGTACATCTCCTCGTCGGCGACGTTCCCGCACGCTCGAACGTAGTCGAACACCGGCTGCGGGTCGGCGGCGTCGTCGACGACGTAGCGCCGGTCGCCCATCCGCTCGAGGTTCGTCCACCCGCCCCCGGTGACGTGGGCGGCGCCGCGGGCGTGTTCGCGGGCGGGGCCGAGCAGGCCGGCGTAGATCCGCGTCGGCTCCAGCAGGGCCTCGCCGACGGTCCGGTCGGGGTCCGGCGGGAACGGGTCGTCGTAGTCGCCCTCGCGCGTGACCGCCTCGCGCGCGAGCGTCAGGCCGTTGGAGTGGATCCCGGACGACCGGACACCCACCAGCGCGTCGCCCGGCTCCGGCGGTCCCTCGATCAGGTCGCCCTCGTCGGCGACGCCGACGGCGGCGCCCGCGAGGTCGAGGCCCGTCACCACCTCCGGGAGTACCGCCGTCTCGCCGCCGACGAGGGCGACGCCCGCGCGGTCGGCACCCGCGGCCAGCCCCTCGCCGATCTCGGCGCTCGTCGTCTCGTCCGGCGCGTCGACGGCGAGGTAGTCGACGAACGCGACCGGCTCGACCCCGGCGGCGACGAGGTCGTTGACGTTCATCGCGATACAGTCGACCCCGACCGTCGAGTGGTCGCCGGCTGCCCTCGCGACGAGTAGCTTCGTCCCGACGCCGTCGGTGGTGACGCCGAGGTATCGGTCGCCGACGTCGACCAGCCCCGCGTAGTCGCCGGCGGCGCCGCCGAGCGTCGACACCAGCGCCGCCGTCGCCGCCTCGCTGGCGTCGACGTCGACGCCGGCGGCGGCGTAGGTCAGCCTCTCCTCGGTCTCGTCGTCCTCGTCCATGCCGTCGCTCCCGCGGGACCGGACAAAAATCCGCCGTCGGACCCCGGCGAGGCGGGACCGGGTGGAACAGACAGATCGGGCGTTCGAGCGCCCGAAACAGAGCCTCTCGTCGCCGCGACACGGCGTGAGACGGCCCGGCCGGTCGCCCCGGCGTCGGCTGGTAGAGCCGCACCGTCGGTGGCGACAGCGCGCACGAACACGACCGGCCTCCGTCGGGCCGTCGTCGCTCGCTATCGCGGGCACGACCACGCGCGGTTGGTTAGAATCCGACGCCGAAGACGAACACGACGAGCACCGTCAGGACGACACTCGGGACGAACGCGCCCAGCCACACGGACGTCGACCAGCGCTTCACCGTCGTCCCGTCGAGGCCGCCGAACGGGACGAGGTTGAACGCGGCGAGAAAGAGGTTGATCGCGACGCCGCGGCCCCCGACGAGGGAGACGAGGCCGCCGTCGGCGAGGAGGAGCGGCGCGAACAGCGCCGCGAGCGCGACGTTCACCGCCGGTCCGGCGAGCGAGATGAGGCCGTGTTCACGCGCCGTCGAGTTCCGCCCGGAGTGGTAGACCGCGCCCGGCGCGGCGAACAGGAACCCGACGAGCGCGCTGATGACGGCGATAAAGAGCATCCCGTAGTCCGCGCGGAAGTGTGCGACCCGGCCGAAGCGCGTCGCGGCCACCTTGTGGCCGAGTTCGTGACAGAGAAAGGCGACGCCCGCGGTGACGAGACTGACGGCGACGGCGGCGACGAACCCGCCGCCGCCGAGGAGCGCGATCAGTCCCCGCCCGCCGCCGGCGAAGAAGACGGCGAAGGCAACACCGAGTGCGACCCACGCGACGGCGAGGTCGAGGAGCTCCCGCGAGGTGAACCGGAGCCGCCGGACACGGACGCTCACGCCACCCGCCCCCAGAGCCAGCGCGCGCTCTCGGTCGCGCCCTCGAGCATCAGCCGCGAGACGGCGTCGACGCCGCCGAGGTCGGCCGCCATCGCCGGCAGGACGTACGCAGCGAAGAGCAGACTCGCGGCGATGCTCCCGACGTTCGTCAGCGCGACCACCATCATCAGGCGAAAGAGCGGCACGTCGAACATGTCGCTCACGACCGCGGGGATCGGCCTGGTCTCGTCGCTCAGGAGCTCGTTCAGCCGCCCCACGTCGGCGACGTTCACGGTCGTGTGGCGGAGCTCGAGGTAGCCCGTGAACCAGCCCGGCGCGAGCAGCGGGTTGACCGAGGTCATCCACGCCACCGCGCCGCCGACGAGCGCGGAGGACCAGCGCGCGCCGGCCAGGCGCGCCAGCCCGGCGGCGAAGACGCCGTTGATCACGAACCACGCCGCGAACAGGCGCAGGAGGAAGCCCCGGCGGACGCCGGCAACCGCGAGCAGGACGAAGAAGCCGACGAAGCCGACAGAGAGGAGGATCCCGACGGCCTTCCCCCACGGCAGGCGGTCGCCGCTGGTCGTCCCCGTCAGCGAGTCGAACGGCGGGAGCGTCGAGGGCTCCTCGAGGTAGCGCTCGACCCCCTCGCGGTGGCCCGCGCCGACCACCGCGAGCACGTCCGTGCCCGTCTCGCGCAGGTCGACCAGCCGGTGGGCGATGTAGGCGTCGCGCTCGTCGATCAGCGCCTCCGCGCCGCCGGGGCTGAACCGTCGGAACTCCTCCATCATCGCCGTCACCACGTCGGCGTCGGTCAGGTCCGCGGCGTCGATGTCGACGTCCGCCTCGCGCGCCTCGCCCGTCGCGGTCAGGACGGCGCCGGCGGCGGCCCCGACGGCGAGGCCGGCGACGAGGCCGAGCGCGAGGCTCCCGACGGCGCCGACGAGCGCCGCCGGCGCGTACCGCGCGACGAGCGGGTCGGCGACACCGGTGCCCGCGAGCGCCGCCGCGGCGGCCAAGCCGGCGACGAGGCCGGCGGTCACTCTCGCCTCCAGCGCGCCGCCGCGGCGCTCCGTCGTGCCCCCCCGAACCCACGCGACGACGCGCCCGACGACGAGGCCGACGGCGAGGCCGCCGGCTGCCGCGCCCGTCACACGGGTCAGCAGGGGGTCGGTGACGCCGAGACTCCCGCCGAACAGGCCCACCAGCGGCCCGGCGACGACGGCGACGAGTAGCCCGACCGTGAGGCCGACGACGGCGCCGTCGACGGCGCCGAACAGCAGGCCGGAGACGAGCTTCAGCTTCTCGACGACGGTCATCCGTGCCCAGAACCGCTGGATCGTCGTCTGAATCTCCCGGTCCACGAGCGCCACCTCGATGCCGCGCGTCTCCGCGGCCTCGACGGCGGCGAGCATGTCCGCGCCGGGGTCGACGTCGAACCGGTCGCCCAGGCGGGTCTGGACGTACGAGAGCATCCAGTACGCGAGGAACTGGAAGACGGTGTTGCCCCGCAGGAGGTCGCCGGGGTCGACGTCGTCCGGCGTCCCGCCCTTCAGCTGTCGGTACCGGCCCTCGTCGAGTTCGACTGCGACCACGTCCGGCTCCGACTCCGCGACGGCGGCGCGCACCTCGGCGACGCTGTCGGCGGAGACGTGGGCCGTGCCGACGACGCGGACCCCGCCGGTCCGTTCCTCGGCCACGGCCTCGTCTGTCATCGGCGGTGGTACTGGAGCAGGCTTTTTACGCCTGTCGAAGACCCAGACGACGTGTTCGACCACGACCCGACGACACCCGCGGGCGAGACGGCACTCGCCTGCCTCCGGGCGGGCGTCGACGCCGCGCGGCCGGCGACCGTCGTGCGAGACGCCTGTGCGCTCGACGGAGACGACCTCCGCGTCGACGGCGCGGCCTACGACCTCTCGCGGGTCGACCGCGTGCTCGTCCTCGGGGCGGGCAAGCCCGCCGCCGCCGTCGTCGACGCGCTCTCGGACTGTCTCGGGGACCGGATCGACGACGGCGCGGTTGTCGTCCCCGAGTCGGCTACGGACCCGGACGCCCGGCCCGTCTCGCGGCTCCCCGGCGACCACCCGATCCCCTCCGAGCGGGGGATAGAGAGCGCCACGCGGCTCCGTGAACTCGCCGAGTCGGCGGACGAGCGGACACTCGTCCTCGCCGTCCTCGCCGGCGGCGGGAGCGCGCTGGCGCCCGCGCCGGCGGGCGTGAGTCTCGGCGACCTGCGCGAGACGACCGAGCGCCTGCTGTCGGCGGGGGCGGACATCGGCGCCACGAACGCCGTTCGGAAGCACCTCTCGGCGCTGAAAGGCGGGGGGCTGGCACGGGCCGCCGCGCCGGCGACCGTCGTCGGCCTCGTCCTCTCGGACGTCGTCGGCGACGACCCGGCCGTCGTCGCCAGCGGTCCGACCGCGCCGGACGAGACGACCTTCGACGACGCGCTGGCGGCGCTCGACCGGTTCGGGGTGGACGCGCCGGCGGCGGTCCGGGCGCGGCTGGCAGCCGGGGCGAGCGGCGAGGTGCCGGAGACGCCCGGCCCGGACGACCCCGTCTTCGACCGGACGACGACCCACGTCGTCGCCGGGAACTACACCGCCCTGGCGGCGGCACGGGACGCGGCGCGCGAGCGGGGGTACGAGCCGGCGATCCTGGCCGCGGGCGTGACGGGCGAGGCGCGCGAGGCCGCCCACACCCACGCCGCGGTCGCGCGACAGACAGCCGAGACCGGGGAGCCCGTCGCCCCGCCGGCGGTCGTCCTCGCCGGCGGCGAGTGTACGGTGACAGTCCAGGGTGACGGGACGGGCGGGCCGAACCTCGAGTTCGCGCTGTCGGCGGCGCTGGATCTCGACGAGTCGGGCGAGCGCGTCGCCGTCGCCGCCGTCGACACCGACGGCCTCGACGGGAGCACCGACGCCGCCGGCGCGCTCGTCGACGGGCAGACGGTGGCCGACGGTGACCGACGGGCCGCACGGGCGGCGCTCGCGGACAACGACGCGCTCGGATATCTCGACGGCGTCGGCGCCGCGCTGCGGTCCGGGCCGACGGAGACGAACGTCAACGACCTCCGGATCGCGGTCGTCACGCCGCCGTAGGGCGTAAGGCTTGTAATCAGTCATCTCACACTACGCCCATGGGTCGGCTCCTGCCCTCCAGCCTCGACAGCCGAACCGACGCCGCGGACCGCGACGCCGAGCCGCGAGTCGTCGGACTCGACGACGACGAGACGGGCGCGGTGGTGTCCGCGCTCTCGTCGGACACCGCGCGCGGCCTGCTCGCCGCGCTCCACGACGAGCCGGGGACGGCGTCGACCGTCGCCGACGACGTCGACACGTCGCTCCAGAACGCACAGTACCACCTCGACCGGATGCGCGACGCCGGGCTCGTCGAGGTGGCCGACACGGTCTACTCCGAGAAGGGGCGCGAGATGAAGGTGTACGCGCCCGCCGACGAGCCGCTCGTGGTGTTCGCGGGAACGGAGTCGAGCGAGCGGGGCCTGCGCGAGCGTCTGCGCGGCCTCGTCGCCGCGCTCGGGGTGTTCGCCGGCCTGAGCGCCGTCGTCGAGTACGTCGTGCGCGACGGGGCGTGGCTCGGCTTCCTCGGCGGCACCGGCGGCGCCGGAGACGGCGGCGTCTCGACCGCCTCCGTCGAGACCACCAGCGCCGCCGAGACGGGGGCCGGACTCCCGCCCGGCCTGCTGTTCCTCGCCGGCGGCGTCGTCGCGCTGGCGCTGGTGGTCGGCGTCCGGTACGTCGCCGCGAACACGGACTAGCCACAGGCTGCCTCGGTGGCAGCCGGCGGGCGTTACCCTCGCTGCCGTCGCTGCGCTCCCCGTTCCGCGGGGACGGGGTCGGGCGGCTACACGCCCACCCGGACAGCCGCACCCGCGGCCGGGGTTCGTGAGTCCGGCAGTTCGTGCCGCTACTGTCGAGTCGAGCGCTCGCGCCACGCGACG
>JAQCMY010000059.1 GCA_028274865.1 Haloferacaceae archaeon
GACGAGTACGTGGTGGGTGCGGATCTCAGCACCGGCGTCCGGGGCGTCGAGGCGACGGTCGCGGTCCGCCCGCCTGCCGGCGACCCGGTGAGCGCCGGGTTCACGCCGGACCGGGGCGCACTCGCGGACGGAATCGGCAGCGACGACCGTGAGGAGGTCGCGCGCGGCCTGGCTGCCAGCGCCGCGCTACAGGTGATGGGCGCCGTCGGCGACGACTTCACTCCGACCGCCCGGTAACGGGCGGCGAGACGAACAGTCCGTAACAGACCAGCGCCAGCGAGACGAGCGCCCCGGCGTAGCTCCCGACGACGTCACCCGCTAACAGCCCCAGTGTCGCCGGAACGGGGACGGCAGCGAGGAGGAAGTCGTAGACCGACACGCGGGAGGTCCGGAAGGGAAGTCCGCGGCTGACACTCATCTGTGCTCACCGTCTTAGCGTATCGTTACTGTCGGTAAAAAACGTTACTGATAGTTCGCCAACAGAGACACAGAACCGTGGTCACGGTTTCCCGTAGCCCGTTTAGAACCACGAGTCTTGTTCTCTCTATCTAACCCGTAAGTTATGATATCCACCGGAAGGCACTCGGGCCCCGGCCCACAGTGACAGACGATGGAGACGCGCCACGCCGTCGTCGCCGGGGACGCCCGGCGCCTGCCCCTGCCGGACGACGCCGTCGAACTCGTCGTCACCTCGCCGCCGTATCCGATGGTCGAGATGTGGGACGAGGCGTTCGGCGCGACGGCGCCGGGCGCGCGGGCGGCGCTCGACGACGGCGACGGCGAGGCGGCGTTCGCGGCGATGCACGACGCGCTCGACGAGGCGTGGGCCGAGGTGGCCCGGGTGCTCGTCCCTGGCGGTGTCGCCTGTGTCGTCGTCGGCGACGCGGCCCGGACGCTCGACCGGTTCCGGCTCTACCGCAACCGCGACCGGGTCGGTGCGGCGTTCGAGGCGCTGGGGTTCGACCCGCTGCCCGACGTGGTCTGGCGCAAGCCCGCGAACAGCGCGGCGACGTTCATGGGCAGCGGGATGCTCCCGCCGAACGCCTACGTCACGCTGGAGCACGAGTCGGTGCTCGTCTTCCGCAACGGCGCGCGCCGGCTGTTCGACCCCGGCGCAGAGCGGCGGTACGAGGCCGCCTACTTCTGGGAGGAGCGCAACCGCTGGTTCTCCGACGTCTGGACCGACGTGCGCGGCGTCGCACAGGGAGGCGCGGTGGGGCCCCGCGAGCGAACCGCCGCCTACCCGTTCGCGGTGCCGTACCGGCTCGTGAACATGTACTCCGTCTACGGCGACCGGGTGCTCGACCCGTTCTGGGGGACGGGAACAACGACGCTCGCGGCGATGACCGCTGCCCGCGACTCCGTCGGCGTGGAGCGACACCCGGACCTCGTGGCCGGGTTCGCCGACCGCGTCGGCGAGGTGGCTCGGCTCTCGCGCGAGGTGACCGTCGGGCGGCTGGCCGACCACGCCGAGTTCGTCGCCGGGCGGGACGACCACGCCTACGAGATGGACAACTACGACCTGTCGGTGCGGACGAAACAGGAGCGCCGGATACGCCTGTACGAGGCCGACTCGGTGCGACCGATCGTCGGCGGCTACGCGGTTCGTCACGCGCCGGCGGAGCCGTGAGCGGCGACACGAGACGGCGCCGTGTTACTTCCCCCAGAACGGGTCGCGCTTGCGGTGCCGGTCGAGGTACGCGTTCAGCGTCTCCAGCTCCGTCGCGCTCAGCTCGTCGTCCAGCTCCTGCTCGAGGATCTTCGCGTGCTTCTCCGGCACGTCGACCCAGAGCTCGTCGCCCTCCCTGATCTGTCGGCCGACCGTCGGACCGTCGATGGCGACGCTCACGCGCTCGCCCTGTCGGGCCTCGTCGACGTCGTCGCCCTGGTTCTGGATCCCCGAGAGCTGTCCGACACGGGTCGGCTCGTCCTCGTCCTCCGGCCATCGGAGGACGTACTGGTTGTTCCGCAGGAGGCCGCCCCGCACCTCGACGCCGACGACGGCGGGGTCGGACTGCCGGAACGTGTGGTCGTCGAGAACGACGAACCGCGCGGGCCGGGTGATCCGTTCGAGCACGGTCGACTGCTGTGCGCGCTCGCGCTCCGCGACGAACGCCTCGTAGCGCTCGACGAGCTGGTAGATGACGTCGTCGGCGAACAGGCGGACCGCCGACTCCTCTACGTCGGCCTCCGCGTTCGCCAACACGTCGACGTTGAACCCGAGGATCGCGGCGTGTTTCGGCTCGTTCGCGGTGGAGGCGACGGCGACGTCCCGCGGCGCCACGTCGCCCACCTCGGCCCGGAGGACCGGCACCTCGGCCTCGGCGAGGGCGTTCGCGATCGCCTCGAGCGAGCCGAGGGTGTCGGCCTTGACCACGAGGCCCTCCTCCGCCGTCTCGACGGCGAGGTCGGCGAGCTCGGCCTGGACCGCCTCGACCGTCTCTGCCTCGTCCCGGCCGCGCACCACCCGGAGCGGCGCGCCGGCCATCGCGTCGTCGAGGTCCGGCGCGGCCACCTTCGCGCCCGCCGCGGCGGCGACGGAGTCGACCCGCTCGAACCGCTTCTCGGTCCGGATCTCCGAGAGGGGACGGGGCTGGAGGAGCGCCCGCACCTCCGTCACGATCGGGCCCTCGGCCCCGCCGACGACGACCCGGTCGCCCTCGCGCACCGTGCCGTCGTAGAGGACGACGTCGACGGTGGCGCCGAACCCCTTCTGATCTTTCACCTCGAGGACCGTCCCCGCGCCGGGACCGCTCGGGTCCACGGCCATCTGGTCCCGGAGGTACCGCTGGGAGAGCCCCATCAGCACCGCGAGGAGGTCGGGCACCCCCTCGCCCGTGAGCGCGGAGAGCGGGACGACCCCGATGTTCTGCTGGAAGTTCTGGACGCGCCAGTAGAAGTCGGCGGAGAAGTCGGCGTCCGAGAGGTCGCCGATCAGTTCGTAGACGTTCTCGTCCAGCAGCCCCCGTGCGCGTTCGCTCTGTACGTCGAACGACTGCTGGATCGGCGCCCCGTCCTGCGGGTTCCACCCCGGCGTGGCGTCGACCTTGTTCGCGGCGACGACGAACGGCGTGCCGGTGCGCCGGAGGATGTCGATCGCCTCCTCGGTCTGTGGCTGGAAGCCGTCGTTCACGTCGACGACGAGGACGGCGATGTCGGCGAGGGCGCCGCCGCGGGCGCGCAGGGTCGCGAAGGAGTGGTGACCGGGCGTGTCGATGAACAGCAGGCCGGGCAGGTCGAAGTCCGTCGGGTCGACCAGTTCGCCGGCCATCGACGAGACGGTGTCGAGGGGCACCGCCGTCGCGCCGATGTGCTGGGTGATCGCGCCGGCCTCGTCCTCGCCGACCGCGGAGCCACGGATGCGGTCGAGCAGCGTCGTCTTCCCGTGGTCGACGTGGCCGAGGACGGCGACGATCGGCGTACGCAGTCGCGTCTCGGCGTCCTCCGTGGCGTCTGTTCCGGACATCGGCGGGCGTACTCACAGGAGACAGCCGGCGACCCCGATTGAGTCTTTCGTATCCAGGCCGGACGAGCCGTCTCGCAGGGAGCACGGCAGGCCGGCGCCACGCGTCTGACGGCCCCGTGGCGTTTATGTGAGTGCCGCGTCCCCTGCGAGCCATGGCAGACGTACTCGCGGAGAACCTCTCGGACAAGTCGGTCGTCGGGGCCGACGGCACCGAGATCGGGCCGCTGTACAACATCACGATGGACCTCCGGACGGGGGCGCTCGGCAGCCTCCTCGTCGAGCCGAACGAGGAGTTCTCCGTCGGGTCGAGCGGGTTCGACGTCGACGAGGAGGGTCTCCTCCACGTCCCCGTCTCGCGCGTGCAGGCGGTCAAGGACTACATCGTCGTCGAGCGCTGACGGATGCGCGTCCTAGACGCCTCCGCGTTCGTCCACGACTACTCGACCGACGACCGGACGGCGTCGATCCCGGCGGTGTCGGACGAGCTCACCGGCGAGACGGCCTACCGCTTCGAGGCCGAGGAGGGCGCCGGAATGCGCGTCTACGTCCCCGCGGACGAGACGGAGGCCCGCGTCCGCCGCGCGGCGAGCGAGACGGGCGACGACGGCGCGCTCTCGCGGACCGACCGCCGGCTCGTCGCGGCTGCGCTGGAACTCGGCGCCGTCCTCGTCACCGACGACTACGCGGTCCAGAACGTCGCCGCGCAGATGGAGGTCGAGACGGAGGTGATCGCCCGCGACGGTATCGACGAGCGCCGCGACTGGCGCTTCCAGTGCCGGGGCTGTGGCCGCGAGTTCGACGACGACCGGGGTCGCTGTCCGGTCTGTGGCTCCGACCTCACGCGAAAGAACCCGGCGTAGCGCGTCAGAGCCCCCGAAGCCGAGGACCGCCTCGACGACGTAGACGACGGCGCCGTCTCCCAGCCGACCAGCGCCGACGGGACCGACAAACGCGAGGAGCGACACCGACGGCCCGGGCGGCGCCGCCGGCTGTCCACACGACGACGCTGCTCTACAGGCTCCCCCCGACGAGCGCCGCGACGACGACGCCGTCGACCGACTCGACGACGGTCGGGTCATCGTCGACCGCGCCGGGGCGGGCGGCGCGTCGGATCTACACTAGCCCCGTCGCGGCGGCGTACTGGAACGAGAACAGCGCCGCGTTGTAGAGCCCGTGTGCGCCCGCCGGCACCAGCAGGTTGCCCGTCCGCTCGTAGGCCGCGCCGAGCACCAGTCCGAGCGCCGCGGCGACGACGACGTAGACGACGGCGCCCTGCTGACCGCCGATCAGCGCGGGGAGGTGAACGGCGCCGAACCCGGCGCTCGCGAGGACGATAGCCGGCGCCGGGCCCCACGACCGCCGGAGGAGTCCCTGGAGCCCGCCCCGGAACACCAGCTCCTCGAACGGGCCGACCAGCAGGATCGAGACCGGGACCATCCAGAGGAAGAAGGTCGGGTCGTCGCGCCCGGCCAGTATCACGGAGTTCTGTGCGACCTCGATCCCGAGCCGGGCGAACAGCCCGCCGAGGGCGTTCGCGGCGACGAGGAGGACGACGGTACCGGCGAGGAGGTAGCCGGCGTCGCGGGGTGTCGGTCGGCGCAGGCGGTCCGTCACGAGGGTCCGGTCGTCGGTCGCGGCGAGAAAGCCCGCGACCCCGAGTCCGAACCCGAGGAACTGTCCGGCACTCACGACGACCTTGTGTGTCGTCGCGTCCTCGCCGATACCGACGCCCAGGAGGAGGCCCCGTGTCACGCCGGCGATCACGAGGGCACCCAGGAAGGCCACGACGACGATCAGCACGCCCTTGCCGAGCGCGAGTAGACGCTCCGCTGCCGAGCGCGGCGGGACGCCGGGGACTGCCGACATTCGTCCGTCTGTAGGGTATCCGGCGGAATATGCTCTCCGGTCCGGTCAGTCCCCATCGACGACCAGCCGCTCTTTCGCCGCGACGGCCGCGGCGGCCTCACGCTCGGCCTCCCCGTCGGCGCCGAGCAGTCCCCGTGCGGCGGTCTTGCCCCACTCCACCGCGGGCTGGGTGAACGTCTCCACGTCCGCGAGTTCGCCGACCAGCACACAGGCGGCCTCGAGGCCGTACAGCAGTTCGCCGACCGAGCGGGCGTCCAGCCGGTCGAGTTCGACCCGGACGGACGGGCGCCCGGCGGCGGCGAGGCTCGCCTCCGTCGCGCGGAACTCCGCGTCGAGCAGGTCGCCGAGGCTCGCGCCGTCGAGATACCGGACGTCCTCGGGGACGTCCGGCACCGGCAGCCCGGCGTCGCGCTCCGCCGGCCGGACGAGGGTGACCAGCTTGTCCCGCCGTCCGGCGCGGTAGAGCTGGAGCTGGGAGTGCTGGTCCGTCGCCCCGAGCGCGCGGAGCGGCGTCTGGCCCAGCCCGTCTTTCCCGAGGCTCTCGGCCCAGAGCTGGGCGAACCACTCCGCGAACGGCTCCAGCGCCTCCGCGTACGGCACCATCGCGTTCGACGTCGCGCCGCGCCTGTCGAGGGCGTGAGCGACGGCGCCGTACGCGTAGCCCGGCGTCTCGAACAGCGACCCCGAGAGGCCCGCTGCGGCAGACCGCGCGCCGGCGAGCAGCGCCTCGACGTCCGCCCCCCGGAGCGCCGCGGCTGCCGTCCCGACGGGCGAGAGAACCGAGAACCGACCGGGAACGCCGTCGGGCACCCGCAGCGTCGGCAGGTCGTGACGGTCCGCCAGCCGTCGGAGCGGGCCCGCATCGCCGGTGGTGACGAGCGTCCGCTCCGTCCAGTCGACGCCGGCCGACCGCATCGCGTCGCGGACGACGAGGAAGTTCGCGAGCGTCTCCGCCGTCGTCCCCGACCGCGAGACGACGTTCACGACCGTCTCGTCGAGCGGCAGGTCGTCGAGGAGCCGCTCGGCGTGGGCCGGGTCGACGTTGTCCAGCGCGTGGACCGGCGGCGCGTCGTCGGGCGCGGGCAGGGCCGCGGCGAGCGTCGACGCACCGAGCGCGCTGCCGCCGATACCGACGACGAGCACCGCCGCCGGGTCGAACCCGTCGGTCGCGGCGCGCACCGCCGCCGGGTCGGCGTCGTCCGGGAGCGCGAGCGCCGCGTAGCCGTGCTCGCGCTCGTCACGCCCGCGCCGGATCCGCTCGTGTGCGGCCGCGACACGGTCGTCCAGCCTGTCCAGTGTCGCCCGCGACACGCCGGGGGTCGCCGTCGCCGCGAGGGTGTTGCCGATGTCGACGCGCATACCGGGCGGGCGGGCGGCGGCGACATAAGTCCGAGCCGTTCAAGCACCGCGGTAGCGTAGCAGGGCCGTGACGTACAGCGGCGTCCTCGGCGCGTTCCCGTACGCGGTCCGCGAGAGCGACTCGTGGCTCTTCCGGTCGTACGCGCTGGTCAGCGCCGTCGTCGGCGGCGGGCTGGCGCTCCTGTTCGTCCTCGGCCTCGTGGTGCTCGTCGCGCGGACGGCGGCGCTGGCCGGCGGGTCGCTCACCCTCTCGCGCTCGTTCTACGTCGTCGTCGGCCTCCTCCTCGTCCTGCCCGTCGTCGCGCCGACGCTCCTCGTCGCCCGCCGACACCGCCGCGAGGGGTCGACCCCGCGCTACGACGCCGCGCTGGCGCTCGCGGGCTACCTGCTCGTCGTCGCACTGTACGCCGCGCTGGTCATCACCGTCCCGCCGACACAGCAGACGGCGCCGTCTGGCGCGCTCGCGCCCGTCGTCGCGACGCTGTACGCGCTCCCGCCCGCCGCCGCGGCCGGGCCGCCGCTCGTCGGCGTCGGGGGAATCTGGGCCGCTCACCGGCTGTCGAGGTAGTCGGCGACCGGCCGTGC
>JAQCMY010000062.1 GCA_028274865.1 Haloferacaceae archaeon
CCGCGACCGTCGCTCTCGCCTCGGGGTCGTCGCCGGCGACGTAGAGCGACAGCCGCTCGTCGCGGGGGGCGTCCGGCCGGGCCTCGTCGCGCAGCCGCTCCCACCGCATCGTGTTGAACGACTTGACCACCCGCGAGTCGGCGAGGTGGGCCGCGACGAGTTCGGTGTGCGAGCGGCCGTCGAACTCGACGTCGCCGTCGCGGTCCGGCCAGTAGTTCGACGCGCTGATCACCGTCGTCCCGGCGAGGGCGTCTGCCGGGAGCTCCCGGTACGCCGCGAACGGGATCGCCTCGAGGACGACGTCGCCGAACCGCCCGGCCTCCGCCGGCGTGCCCGCGCTCGCCCGCCGCCCGAGGTCGGCGACGAGGTCGGTCAGCGTCTCCGGCCCCCGCGAGTTGGCGACCCGCACCTCGTGGCCGGCGTCGACGAAGTGTCCCGCCGCCGTCGCACCGATACGTCCCGCGCCGACGACTCCGATTCGCACGGACGGAGCGAGGAGCGGCGGCGATATGGTGGTTTCGGCTGCGGCCCACAGCCGGCCGGGACTACCCGTCGCCGTCCGGCGTCGCTCCGCCCCGGCGCGTCAGCACCGACGTCGCGGCCCCGAGCGCGAGTGTCACCGCAGCGGCGACGAGGAGGAGCGGTCGGTAGCCGGCGACGACCGCGGCGGTCGTAAAGAGCGGCGGCCCGACTGTCTGTCCGATCCGGATCGCGCTCGTCCGGAAGCTGGTGACGCCGCCGCGGAACTCGCGGTCGGCCAGCGAGCTCGTGATGCTGTCGAGCGAGGGGATGACCAGCCCCATGCCGGCGCCGAAGCCGAGAATGGCGACGGCCACTTCGACGGGCGAGCGGGCGAGCCACACCCCGCCGAGGCCGACGCCGTAGGCGACGAAGCCGAGCGCGACGAGGCGGTCGCCGGAGAGCCGGAGCGCCAGCCGACCGTTCAGCGTCGAGACGACGCCGGTCGCGACCGACGAGGCGGTGAGGACGAGCCCGACGCCGAACGACGAGAGGCCGTACTGCCGGGCGAGGACGAGCGGGAGCGCCGTCAGCACCGCGCCGTACAGGACGGCGAAGACGACGACGTACGTCCCGTAGACGACGACGGTCCGGCGGGTCGGCACGGCGGCGAGGACGTCACCGAAGTAGCCGAGGCCGCGCGCTTCGCCGCCGCTGCCGCCGGGGAGCGCCCGGAGGGCGAGCAGTCCGACCGGGACGCCGAGGAGGTAGAGCGCGAACGGTGCGGTCCAGGACAGCTCGGCCAGCGCCCCCCCGAGCAGCGGGTACGCTGCCGTTCCGACGGAGATGGCCGCGCCGTTGATCCCCATCAGCTGGTTCCGGCGCGCGCCCCCGAACGTGTCGCCGATGAGCGTCACCGCGAGCGTCACCAGCCCGCTCGCGGCGCCGCCCTGTACGGCACGGAGCAGGAGGATCAGATCGAACTCCCCGACGACGACGATACTCCCGCCGGTCACGCCGTAGCCGACGAGACAGGGCACCAGCACCGCGCGCCGGCCGTAGCGGTCCGCGAGGACGCCGATCAGCGGCGCGAGGACGATACCCGGGACCGAGAACGCCGTCAGGAGCAGGCTCACCTGCGGGTCGGTCAGCGCGAGTGCCCGCCGCACCGCCGGCAGAGTCGGACTGATCAGTGAGACGCCCATCACGCCCATCAGCGAACTCGCGAGGATGACGTGGAACGTCGGCGAGCGCCACGGCACCGAGCCGACAGACACAGCAATCGGTCGGTGCGGGCGGTAAAACCCGTGACGATCCGCCGGCGCGCGGCCACAAGGCCCTTTCTGGCACCCGCGAGTACAGGGGTATGTGCTCCCGTAGAGCGGCTCTCGCCCTCGGCGCGTCGACGCTCGCCGCCGTCGCCGGGTGTGCGAGCGACCTCGGCGGGTCGGACGGCGCGGCAGACGGGCTCCCCGCCCCAGTCGCCGACGGTCCGGTGCGCACGCCCGCCGATGGCCTCCCGCGGTGGACCCCGGAGTGGACACAGACGTTCGAGGGAGCGCGCGTCCTCGGCCTCGACCCGGTCGACGACGTCCTGTACGCGACACTGAGCGCCGACGGCGTGACGCCCGTCGACCCCGCCGACGGGTCGCTCGGGTGGCGCGCCGAGTTCGACGGCGAGGCTGTCGGCGCGTCCCACGCCGCACACGGCCCGGAGGACATATGGGGCGTGACGGTCGGCGACGGTGCCGTCTACGCCGTCGCCGGGAACGTCGAGGAGCGCGCGTGGAGCGCCGTCCGGGCGCTCGACCGGGCCGACGGCGACGAGCGCTGGTCGCTCCGCCGCGAGCGCCGGCTGGCCGTCCGCGGCGTCGTCGACGGCCTCGTCGTCGTGACGGCGACGGCGTTCGACGAGCAGACGACCCCCGCCTCGACGAACTCGCCGACGGACGGGACGTCGTGGTCGGGAACCGGGACAGCCGACCCGCGCTCGACGCGCGTCCTCGGCGTCGACGCGGCGACGGGGGCGGTCCGGTGGACCCGCGAGTTCGACGGCGTCGCGGACGTCGCGGTCGGCCGGCAGCGGGTCGCCGTCGCCGGTGTCGCTGGGCTCGTGCTCCTCGACCACGACGGCGGGCGCCACGGGGCGTACGGTCGTGGGCCGGGGACGCAGGTCGCCGTCGCGGGCAGCAGAACCTACTACCGAACCGGCGAGAGCGAGGGCGCGGCGCTCCACGGCGTCACGCCGGCGGGCGCAGCCGACTGGCGCCGGTCGCTCCCGGTCGGACGGTTCGTCGTCGGCGAGGGCCGCCTGTTCGCCGGCGGTGACGGCGTGTTCGCCGTCGACCCGGACGGGACGGTCGAGTGGCGTGACGACGGCCACGGCTCGCGGCTGCTCCTCGGTCCCGGCGGCGAGACGCTGTACACGCGGGCCGGCGAGGCGGCGGACCGCGCGACCGCCCACGGCACCGACGGGCGCGAGCGCTGGACGGTCGCCCCGCCGTCCCGAAACGCGTGGCCCGCCGCGGCGACGCGCGACGCCGCCGTCGTCCAGGCCATCACCGCCGACTCGGCGGACGAGCCGTTCTACACCGTCTACGCCGTCGACGGTGAGGGACGCGCGACCGCGCGCCGCGGCGTCGACACCGTCTTCGACGTCGTCGGGCACGAGGGACGGGTCTACCTCGGCGACGGCGAGGGGCGGCTGTTCGCGTTCGCCCCGTAGCCGGGGACGTCTCGCCCGCCTCGTGTGTCCGACACCGGCCAGTTCGGCGACTGGTCGGCCGTGTCGCGGCGGCCCTCGGCCGCGAGGCGACGAGAGCGGACTGTCGACGCCGACGGCTCGCCGACACGGCGGAGCCGAGGCCGGTACACGACCTCGACCCCGTGGGGACTGCCGCCTCGGCGTGGCCGGGAACGCCGACGAGCGGCCTGCTCCGCGACCGGGGCAGCGACGCAGAGCGCGGTCGGCGCGACCGGCCCGTCTACGTGCGACGCCGTGCCTCCGACGCCCTGCGCCGCCTCACCACTCCATCCCGCCGTTGACGCCGAGAATCTGGCCCGTCATGTAGCCCGAGCGCTCCTTCGCGAGGAAGCTGACCATACTCACCACGTCCTCCACCTCGGCGAACCGACCGAGCGGGATGCGGTCGAGGATGCGCTCCTGGACGCGTTCGGGCACGTCCTCGAGCATGTCGGTCTTGACGAAGCCGGGGGCGACGCAGTTTGCCGTCGACCCCTCGTTCGCGAGTTCGAGCGCGATCGTGCGCGTGAAGCCGAACAGCCCGGACTTCGTCGTCGCGTAGTTCGCCTGCCCGTAGTTGCCGGCCTGCCCGACGACACTCGAGATGTTGATCAGCCGCCCCTCCTCGGCTGCTTTGAGGTCGTCGAAACAGACCTTCGTGCAGTTGAACACCCCGCCGAGGTTGACGCCGACGACGCGGTCCCAGTCCTCGCGGGTCATGTTCTCGAACTTCCGGTCGACGGTGATCCCGGCGTTGTTGACGAGGACGTCGATTGGACCGATCTCGTCCCGGACGGTGCCGTACATCTCCTCGACCGCCGCCTTGTCGGACACGTCGGCCTGTGCGGGGACGGCCTCGCCGCCGGCGTCCTCGACCCGCTCGCACACCTCGTGGGCCTTCGCCTCCGAGGAGCGGTAGTTCACCGCGACCGTCGCGCCTGCCTCGCCCAGCTCTTCCGCGATACCCCGCCCGATGCCGCGCGACGCGCCCGTCACGAGACAGGTCCGACCGTCTAGACTCATTCATCTCCACTTCACCGTCGGGGGCTAAGTTCTGTCGGCTGTCTGTCCCCTCTGGCGCCGGTGACGGGCCGCGCGGGAACTGCTCTCCGAAATCCGCCGTGTCGCACGAAACGGTCAAGAGCCGCTCTCGCGAACGTCGTGGCGTGTACTCGAACGTCGTGGTCGCCGTCGACGGGAGCGACGAGGCGACACACGCGGCGCGACACGGCGTCGGACTCGCGCGGCGCTTCGACGCGACGGTCCACGCGGTCCACGTCCTCGACCGACAGACACTCCGGGTCGTGACGGGCGTGGCCGACGACCGGCTCCGGCGGCGCGCCGAGACGGTGCTGGCCGACGCCGAGGCGCTCGCGTCGGCCCACGGCGTCACAGCCGAGACCGTGCTCGAGGAGGGCGCGCCCGCCCGGACGGTCGTCGACGTCGCCGCCGGGGTCGACGCCGACCTGGTCGTCGTCGGTCGGCGCGGGAGCCGCGGCGTCGCGGACCGGCTCCTCGGGAGCGTCGCCGAGGGCGTCGTCGCCGGGAGCGACGTTCCCGTGCTGGTCGTCCCCGGAGCCGGGACGAGCCCGGCTGGCGACGCCGCGCCAGACTACAGCCGCCTGCTCCTCCCGACGGACGGGAGTGACCACGCCCTGGCCGCGGCGGCTCACGCCGCGGCCCTCGCCCGGCGTGTCGGCGCGCCCACCCACGTCCTGAACGTCGTCGACATCCAGGCCGCGGGCGGCCTGTTCAACGCCGGCGGTATCGAGCAGTCGCTCGTCGAGCGCCTCGAGGCGGAGGGCCAGACCGCGGTCGACGAGACCGCCGCCGCGGTCCGCGAGGCGGCCCCGGAGCGCGCAGACGGCCCGCCCGACCTCGCGTCCGCCGTCGTCCGGGAGTCGTCGTTCGACGGTCCCGCGGCGGGTATCGGGACGTACGTCGCCGACAACGGAATCGACCTCGTCGTGATCGGCTCGCACGGGCGGTCGCCACTCGAGCGGACGCTGCTCGGGAGCGTCGCCTCGCGGGTGCTCCGGACGGTGGACGTGCCGGTGATGGTCGTCACGCAGCCGGCGTGAACACCCGCGGTCCGCCGGCCACCGTCGGCGTCGTCGCGTCGCGGACGTTCGCACCGGAGGACCACCACCGTCTGGAAGCGCTCGACCGTGCTCGCCTGCGTGTCCTCCGGCGGC
>JAQCMY010000064.1 GCA_028274865.1 Haloferacaceae archaeon
GCGCTCGCAGCCGGCTACGGCGAGGTCGACCCCGACGTCAAGTCCGGGCCGACCGACTTCGTAACCGCCGCCGACCACGCCGCACAGCGGCTGGTGCTGGACCACCTCGCCGACGCCTACCCGGGCGAACCGGTCGTCGGCGAGGAGGACGGCGACGACCACCGCCTCCGCGAGTCGGTGCCAGAGGCCGGGCCGGCGTGGATCGTCGACCCGATCGACGGCACCGCGAACTACGTCCGGGGGCTGCCGGCGTGGGCCTGTGCCGTCGCCTGCGTCGTCGACCGCGACCCGGTCGCCGCCGCAGTCGTCACTCCGGAGCACGACCGGCGGTACGTCGCCGGCGCGGGCGGGACGCGGCGCGACGGGACGCGGGTCGAGACGAGCGACGGCGCCGACCCCCGTGAGTGCGCCGTCGTCCCGTTCTACTGGTGGGGGTACGACGAGCGAGACGCGTACGCCGCGGGTGTCGAAGCCGCGCTCCGTCGGTTCGACGACATCCGCCGGCTCGGGTCGGCGCAGGCGTCGCTCGCCGCCGTCGCCGGCGGCGAGACCGCCGGCGTCTTCACCGACCGCCGGGTGTCGTCGTGGGACGCCGTCGCGGGCGTCCACCTCGTCCGGCAGTCGGGCGGACGGGTAACCGACCTCGACGGCGAGCGGTGGACGGTCGGAGCACGCGGGCTGGTGGCGTCGAACGGCGCCCCCGCGGTTCACGACGCGCTCGCGGAGTGCGCCGCGGCTGCAGACGATCGGGCGCGGTAGCCGACCGCCACCGCAACCCTGAAACGCGACGCCCGCCGCCGGTCTGGTATGTCGATCGCCAGCCGGGTCGAGGCCGACCCCGAGCGCGCGTGGGTCGTGGCGGCACTGGCCGTCCTCCTCGCCGTCGCCGGCGGCTCCGTCGCCTTCCCGCGGGCCGTCTACGACGGCTTCGTCTGGCAGTACTTCTGGGGGCCGGTCGCCGCCGACGCCCACGCCGCGACCTGTGCCGTCCGGGCCGGCGGGACGACGACGTACCTCGACGCCGCCGGGTCCTGTACGGCCGCCGCGGGTATCGTCGCGTACCCCGGCTACACGCTCGTCTCCGAGGCGGGGTACGTGGTCGTGCTCCTCCTCGCGCTCTCGGGCGTCGTTCTCCTGCTCCGCCGGCTCCGACTCGGGGGCAGCCGTGGACTCGTCGTCGCGCTCCTGCCGCTGGTCCTGTTCGGCGGCGCGCTCCGCGTCGTCGAGGACGCCACCGACACCGGTGAGCTCCTGACCTACCCGCTGAACACGCTGGTCATCAGTCCAGTCATCTACGTGACGGTGTTCGTCGTCGCGCTCGCGGCGCTTCTGGCCGCCGTCGCCGTCACGCGCCGCGGCCTCGTCCGGTCGCACCACCGGGCGCTGTCCGGCATCGGGACCGTGGTGTTGCTCGCGACGCTCGCGCTGCTCGCCGCCGTCGCCGCCGACGACGCGTTCTACCCGCAGGTGTTCGCCGTCGTCCTCGTAGCCGCGACACTCGCCGCCGGCGCCGTCCTCCTCCTGTTGCGGCGGCTCTTCCCGGAGACGCTCGCCGGCACCGGCCTCACCGTCTCCGGTGTCGTCCTGTGGAGTCACGCCGTCGACGGCGCCGCGAACGTCGTCGCCCTCGACTGGATGCCCGCGCTCGGTGCCGGGGTGAACCTCGTCCCGAAACACCCGGTCAATCGGTTCGTCGTCGACGTCACCGGGAGCCTCCTGCCGGGGTCGGTGCTCGCCGTCACCGGCGACGCGTGGCCGTTCCTCCTCGTGAAACTCGTCGCCGCGGCGCTCGTCGTCGCCGTCTTCGACGAACGGACGTTCGAGGAGAGCCCGCGCTACGCCGTCCTCCTCCTGGTCGCCATCGTCGCCGTCGGCCTCGGACCGGGGACACGAGACCTCCTGCGCGCGACGCTCGGGGTGTGAGCAGGGCGGCGCCACGGGTCGCCGGCGGCGCGACGGGCCGCTACGGATACGGGTGGTACGACCGGTCGAGCCGTGGCTCGTACCCCAGCGCTCGCGGGACGGTCCGTGCGCGCTCGCCGAAGAACGGGTCGTCGGTGAACAGCGGCTGTGCCTCGGGGACGACGACCCGGACGGCCTCGAACCCGGCGGCGTCGAGACCGGGCGTCGTCAGCCGCGTCGCGTACGGCGTCAGTCCGGCGTCGTTCG
Source organism: Haloferacaceae archaeon (assembly GCA_028274865.1). GTDB lineage: Archaea > Halobacteriota > Halobacteria > Halobacteriales > Haloferacaceae > A07HB70. The sequence goes on from JAQCMY010000064.1 coordinate 2,170, forward strand.
CGCGCTCGACGAGCGCCGCGAGCGCGTCCGCTCTCGACGGGGGCTCGTCGGGGCCGACCGCGGCGGCGGTCGTCGTCGTCGACGGGTCGACGAACGCGCGGGCCGCAGCCGGGAAGTCGGCGTAGGACCCGATCTCGCCGCCGGCCTCCGCGGCGCGCTCGCGGCCCATCCGGTCGAGTTCGGTCCAGTTCTGGACCGCCTCGCACAGCGCCGCCGTCGCCGCGCGCTCGCCGTCCAGGTCGGCTGCCGAGCCGACGGCGAACCGCGGCCACTCGCCGTCGTGGTCACGGTGGACCGCACAGGCGACGACGGGGACGTCGACGTCGACGGTGACGAGCAGCGGCGTGACCGTCAGCCCCTCGCTCCGGACGCGCCGCGCCAGCCGGTCGAACGTCGGGTCGGAGACGGTCAGCCCGAGCGGCTCGTAGGTGGAGTACCACGCGACCGTCGTCGCGTCGCGCTCCAGCACCTCGGCGAGTCCCGCCCGGAGCGCGCCGACGCCGTCGGTCCAGACGCCGAGGCCGGTCGTGATGGCCGGCAGGTGTCGCTCCTCCGGCGGCGGGTGGAGGACGGCCTCCGCGGGGAGGGAGACGCTCGCCCCGTCGGTCAGGCGCTCGCCGACCACCCACGGAACCGCCTCGTCGGGCGAGGGGTCGGGCCGGTCGTCGGGGGTGACGAACCGCGACAGCGGCACCGCGCCCGGACGCTCGGCTGCCGGCGCCGTCTGGAGCCACGACCGGCGGTACGCGCCGGCGGCGTAGCGCTCCAGTGCCTCGCCGACGGCCTTCGTGTACGCGGCGTCCCAGTCCTCGGCGACGCCGGCGGCCAGCCGTGGCGCCGCCGCGTCCGCGAACGCACCCGTGTCGGCGAGGCGCGCGAGGTAGTACGGCGCGGGGTACGACGCCTCCTCGCCGACGGCCTCGACGAGGCCGACCCGGTCGTCGACGGCGCGTTCGGCCCGTGTCGCCGCGTCGTCGGCGTCGAGGTCGGCGCTCGTCCGCCGCGGCGTGCGCTCCGGCGGTCCGGTCGGCGTCGGGGAGACCCTCCGCTCGCGGGTCGTCGTCCCCGCCAGTTCGACCAGCCGCCCGTCCGTCGCCGTCCCGTCGAGGGCGGCGAGAGCGAGTCGGCCCGCGACGGCGCCGGCGAGGCGTCGGGCGGCAGCCGGCGGGTCGCCGACCGGCTGCTCCGTCGCGTGTGACGCGACCCGGGCGCGCAGGTCGGCGAACCGAACGTCGTCGAACAGGGTCGCGGCGGCGTCGACGTCCGCGCCGTGCCCGCCGACGCCGCCCGTCTCGACGGCGAGCCACCGGTCTGTCGCGCGGTCGGCGGTCGTGTGGGCGTCTGCTCCGGCGGGAGCGACGACGACGGCGAACCCGTCGCCGAGCGCGTCGGGAGTCCGGTCGCGGACTGTCGCCGGGGCGTCGGCGAGCGCGGTCCGGACCGCCTCCGCGGCCGGCCCGGCGCCGACGACGTCGACGGTCGCGTCCATGTCGGTCAGTCGAGGGCGGCCACGACGTCGGCGAGCGCCGCCGAGTCGTCGCGTACCCGGTCGTCGCCGGCCTTCAGCCGGAGCCGGGGGCGACCGACCTCGATCGGCACCTTCTCCGTGTCGACGAGGCCGGCGTCCTCGAGTCGGCTCTTCGTGCGAGAGAACGTCGCCTTCGAGGCGATACCGACGTCCTCGCCCCAGCGCGAGATGTCGTACAGGAGGACGTCGTTCCGGGCGGCGACGAGGAGCGAGAGCGTCACCTCGTCGACGGCGACGCCAGCGTCGGCACAGGCGTCGAGCGCGGCGTCGAAGTCCGCGAGGGCGTCCTCGCCCGCCGTCTCCGCGAGCGTCTCGCGGACGCGCGAGAGCGGCGGCGTCCGTAGCGAGAACGCCTCGGCGCCGTCGGCCCGGTCGGCTGCCGCCTCGCGGGCCGCCGTGACGAACGACTCGTCGTCGGTCGAGAGCGCCGCGGCGCGGTCGGCGACCCGCACCACCGCGTGGACGCCGCCGTCCACGACGAGCAGGGTGTGGCCTCGCCGTCTGCCGGCGTACAGCGAGAGCGTCTCGTCGGCGACGAGGTCAGCGGTCCGGCTGGCGATCAGAAAGTCGTCGGTCGCGCGCTTCAGTGTCTCCTCTGCGGTCGTCACCTGTGTCTCCGGCGGGTCGGCGACAGCCGTCAGCGCCTCGACGAGCCCGACGAGCGCCGGGACGTCCGGGTCGACGACGTCGAGCGTGTCGCCGGCTGCGTCGACCCCCGCACGGAGGATATCTCCGAGTCCCTCGGCGCGCCGGTCGGTTACGAGTGCCATGTTCTATCGACACACCACTCACACTTTATTTTAACGTGAGACGTCGTTGTGTAACGGGGGGTGACGGACGGCGGGAGACAGGCTTATCGGGGCGCCGAACGGCAGTCGGTGTATGGACCACGAGCCCGTACGAGCGACCGACCCGGCGGTCGCGGACGCGCTAGAGGCGGAGGTCGACCGGCAGCGAGACACCCTGGCGATGATCGCGAGCGAGAACCACGCCTCCCGGGCGGTCATGTCCGCACAGGGGTCGGCCCTGACGAACAAGTACGCAGAGGGCTACCCCGGAGAGCGCTACTACGCCGGCTGTGAGCAGGCAGACGTCGTCGAGGAGCTGGCGGTCGAGCGCGCGAAGCAGCTCTGGGGCGCCGAACACGTCAACGTCCAGCCCCACTCGGGGACGCAGGCGAACATGGGCGTCTACCTCGCGACGCTCGACCCCGGCGACAGGATTCTCTCGCTCGAGCTGACCCACGGCGGGCACCTGAGCCACGGCCACCCGGCGAACTTCACCGGGCAGATATACGACGTCGAGCAGTACCAGGTCGACCCGGAGACGGGCTACGTCGACTACGAGGGCCTCGCCGACACGGCGGCGGCGTTCGACCCCGACATGATCGTCTCGGGCTACTCAGCCTACCCGCGCGAGGTCGAGTGGGAGCGGATCGGGGCGGTCGCCGACGCGGTCGACGCCTACCACCTCGCGGACATCGCGCACATCACCGGCCTCGTCGCGGCGGGTGTCCACCCGTCGCCGGTCGGGGTCGCCGACTTCGTCACCGGGTCGACACACAAGACGATTCGCGCCGGTCGGGGCGGTATCGTCATGTGCGGCGAGGAGCACGCCGACGCCGTCGACGACGCCGTCTTCCCGGGCGCACAGGGCGGCCCGGCGATGCACAGTGTCGCCGGCAAGGCGGTCGGCTTCCGCGAGGCGCTGGAGCCGGAGTTCACCGACTACGCGGAGCAGGTGGTCGAGAACGCCCGTGCGCTCGCCGAGTCGTTCCGCGAGCGTGGCCTCACGCTCGTCTCCGGCGGCACCGACACCCACCTCGTCCTCGCTGACCTCCGCGACTCGCACCCGGACCTCACCGGCGGCACCGCCGAGGAGCACCTCGCGGACGCCGACATCGTCCTGAACGCGAACACGGTGCCTGGCGAGACGCGGTCGCCGTTCGACCCCTCGGGGATCCGCGCCGGCACCGCGGCGCTGACCACCCGCGGGATGGGCGAGGGCGCCATCCGCGAGGTGGGCGACCTCATCGTCGACGTCGTCGACGCCGCCGCGGAGGAGCGCACCGACACGGTCGTGCCCGAGGTCCGCGCGCGCGTCGACGACCTCACGGACGAGTACCCGCTGTACGACGGCACCGGGGGGACCGTCTTCGAGTGAGGTGCCCGCCCGCCGCGCCGTCCTCGCCGGCGTCTGCGCCCTTCTGACCGCCGGGTGTGGCGCGCGGGAGGAGTCGACCGGCGGCGGGACCGAGGCGGCGACGACGCGGGCCACAGACGAACAGCCTGCCGAGGCGGACGGCCCGACGGCGACGGATCAGTCCGCCGGGACGACGACAGACCAGTCGGCCAAGACGGCGACAGACCGGCCCGTCAGGACACCGACTGGCGACGGGTCGTCGCTCGACCGCCGCGAGGCGAACGTGGTCGGCGTCGCCGCCGACCCGGCCTCCGGCGGTCACCGCTTCGACGTGACGCTGTTCCACGACGACGAGGGCGAGGACGGATACGCGAACTGGTGGGCCGTGGAGGCGCTCGACGGGACCGAACTGGGCCGGCGCGAACTCGGCCACGCACACGGCACACGGGAGTTCACCCGCTCGGCGACCGTCGACGTCGGCGACCGGGACTGCGTCGTCGTCCGGGGCCACGACCAGACCCACGGCTACGGCGGGCGCGCGGCTGTCGTCGACGTCGGGACGGGCGCGACGAGGGCAGTCGACCAGGGACCGGACCGGCAGGCGGTCGGTGCGACCGACTGTCCGTAGCGGCTTTGTTCGTCGCGGGCCACCGCTCTGGCGTGCGGAAGCTCCTGAACCTCGTCGTCGGGCGGCTCAAGGCGCTGCTCCGGTCAGAGCCGGAGGCCGACGACCCGCCGCGGTACGGCAGTTCTGTCAGCTACGCTGCCTGTCCCGCGTGTGGCGAGGGATCGCTCACGTACGACGAGACGGCGGGAACGAGCGTCTGTAACGCCTGTGGCGCGCGGGCCGACGAGTGACAGACCCGACGAATTGAAATCCCTCCCTCGCGCCGTCTGTGTGTGACCGCCGACATAATCGACGGCGACGCGGTCGCGGACGCGGTCCGTGACGACGTCGCGACAACAGCCGAGTCACTCTCCGCGGCGGGCGTCGAGCCGACGCTCGCGACGGTACTGATGGGCTCCGACCCGGCCAGTGAGACGTACGTCTCCCTGAAGCAGGACGACTGCGCCGAGGTCGGTATCGAGGCACGCGACGTCCGTATCGACGGCGACGCCCCCGCGTCGGAGCTGTACGACGCGGTCGCGGAGCTGAACGACGACCCGGACGTCCACGGCGTCCTCGTCCAGCAGCCGCTCCCGGACCAGGTGGACGACGACGAGGTGGTGCGGGCCGTCGACCCGCGGAAGGACGTCGACGGCTTCCACCCGGAGAACCTCGGGCGGCTGGTGCGTGGCAACGCCCGGTACGTCCCCTGTACCCCGCTCGGGGTCCAGCGCCTGCTCGCGGAGGCCGGCGTCGACACGGCGGGCGCCGACGTCGTCGTCGTCGGCCGGTCCACGATCGTCGGCAAGCCGCTGGCGACCCGCCTCACGACGAAGAACGACAGCGGCAACGCGACGGTGACCGTCTGTCACTCGCGGACGGACGACCTCGCGGCGAAGACGCGCGCGGCGGACGTCGTCGTCGCGGCTGTCGGCGTGCCGGAGCTCGTCGACGGGTCGATGCTCGCGGAGGGCGCCGTCGTCGTCGACGTCGGCATCAACCGCGTCGAACGCGACGGCGAGTCGACGCTCGTCGGCGACGTCGACTACGAGAGCGCGCGCGAGGTGGCGGGCGCAATCACGCCCGTTCCGGGTGGCGTCGGGCCGATGACCCGAGCGATGCTGCTGGTCAACACCGTCCGCGCGGCGGGGCTGGTAGAGGGTGTCGACGTGGCGCTCGAGGCAGTTTAGTCGAGCGCGTCCAGCCGCTCGTCCGCGCGCGCCAGCGCCGCCTCGTCGCCCGTCAGCGCGTCGCAGACGGCCCGCGTCGCGCCGACGAGCGCCTCCGTCTCTGTGACTTCCGTGTCGCCGTCGAGCGCCTGCACCCGCTTCGCGCGGTCCGCGACCCGGCCGAGGGTCTGTCGGGCTGGCCCGACCGCCTCGCCGCGGGTGTGTGTCACGACCTCGCTCCGGTAGTCGAGCACCGCGCCGGCGTAGCCGACGTTGCGCGGCGCGGCCAGCGACGCCGGAACCGCGTCGGGGTCCGGTCGCTCGCCCCGGTCGGCGCCGGTGAGCAGCGAGAGCAGGTACAGCTCCTCGTCCCCGTCGACGCGGCCCCGCCTGTCGACGACGTCCGCGACGTGGCGGAGCTCGGCGGCGGCGAGGTAGGTGTCGTCGAGCGGGAGGAGGTCGCCGGCGCCGACGAAGCCGCGCCGCGAGAGGAACTCGCGCACCTCCGCGTCGACGTCGTCGGCGGCGGCGACGACGCCCGACCCCTCCGCGGTCCGCCGGGCCGCCGAGAGGTCGAGTTCGACCGGCGTGTCGGTGTGTCGCGTCCGCTCGTCGACGCCGACGCTCACGGGGCTCCCGCAGGAGGGACAGGCGACGCTCCCGGTGTCGTAGTAGCGCCACCGGGTGCCGCAGTTCCGGCACTCGCGCTCGCCGCGAATCTCCATGGTCTGTCTGAGTGCGGCAGGGGCAAAAGTCCACGAGTCCGTCCCGGCACGTTTATGACGGTCCACGAGGTACACGGAGGTGGCGCTTCGCTTTGGAGGGCCGAAGCGTCAGCGGGGACCAACCCGAGGCGGCCCGATTTTGGGCCGCCTCTTCCGACACCGACCAGCAGCCGCTCAGTTCTCGGCGGTCTCCGCGGGCGTCGGCTGCTCGTCCGTGTCTGTCTCGGCGTCGGGGTCCGGCAGCGGCGACACCCCGGGGTCGACGGCGTACGGCTGGATCGGCTCGCCCTCCGAGAGTTCGGGCAACACCACCTTGACGAAGTGGACGACGAAGACGAGGATCATCGGGAGCAGGAAGATACCGTACCAGCCGAACAGCAGGGGGCCGAGCGTGTACGCCACCATCACGGCGCCGACGTGGAGGTTCCGTCCGGAGACGTACGGCCGGAGAACGAGGTCGGGGATGGTGTCGACGACGACGAGAGAGGCGGCGGCGAAGGCGACGACGAACCACACACCCGTGAAGCCGGCAACCGCGCTGAGTCCCGCGAGGTAGAGCGCCACGGGGACGTAGACGAGCTTCATGCCGACGATCGGGATCAGACTCGCCACGCCCGCGAGCGCACCGACGAGGGCGGGTGCGGGCACACCGAGGCCGGCGGGTGCGACGAAGTCGAGCACGGTGTAGACGATGACGCCGATAGTGCCGGTCAGCACGGCGTTGAGGATGTTGCCGAAGAAGACGCTGCTCAGGTCGCGGTCGACGGCGCGGGCGTACGCCCGGAGAACCCCCCGGCTGTCGCCGAACCGTGCGGCGGTCCAGCGAGCGATCCGGGTGTCGTCCCGCAGGAGGTAGAACGCCACCGCCACCATCACGAAGGCGTGGACGAGGAACACCCCGAGGTCGGCGAGGACGCCGACGGCGTCGCCCACCTGCCGGGCGAGTCCGACCAGCTGCTCGGTCGAGAGGAACTGCCGCGGGTCGACGTCCAGCAGCGCCGTCGGCGACCGAACAGCCGGGAGCGCCGCGGGGTCGACGCCGAGCGTCGCCGCGAGGTCGGCGCGCGAGTCGCCGGTGAGCCGGCTCACCTGCGAGACGGCGACGAGCGACGCGTAGGCGGCGAGGGCGAGCGCCGGCAGGACGAGCAGGACGAGCGCCGACGCGGCGGCGAGGCTCGCGGGGCGGACCCGGCGACGGAGCCGACGGTAGATCGGCCGCGTGGCGTAGTAGATGAACACCGCGAAGACGAACGTTCCGACGAAGGAGTAGAGCACGAAGACGAACGCGGCGGCGAGGGCGACGCCGAGCAGCGCCAGTCCGGCCCGGCCACGGTCGACATCGTCGAGCACGTTCGATCGGCTCTATCCACGGGCTAAAGCGTGTCGCGGGGTCAGTAGTCGCCGAGGACGCCGAGACGGCGCGCACGCCGGGTCGCCAGCCCGAAGACGGCGTAGCCGAGCGCGAGGTAGCCCGCCGCGACGCCGACGAGGAGCGCGAGGTCGAGCGGCGCGAACTCCCAGAGCCGCACGCCGTCGAGCATCGCGCGCTGGAGCATCGCGCTCCCCTGAACCAGCGGGAGCAGGCGGGCGAGCGGGAGGTCGAACGCCGGCGCCGAGACGAGCAGCACGAGACCGAACTGGAGGAGGTTCAGCCACGACCCGATACGCTTGTACAGCACCGCCACGCCGCCGGCGGCGAAGCCGACACCGAGGACGGAGACAACCCCGAGCGCCGCGACGACGGCGACGGTCAGAACCGGCAGCTCGAGCCGGGTTCCGGTCGCGAGGAGCATCACGACGAGGATGAACGTCGAGGTGACGAACGTTCGCACGAGCGCCGCCGCCCCCTTTGCCAGCACGACGGGCCCGAAGCCGAACGGGGTGACGACGTGGCGCTCCAGCGTCCCCCAGCCGACCTCGCTCTGGATGTCGTTCGCCGTCGAGGCGTAGGCGCCGACCGCGAGCGTCCAGAGGAAGTAGCCGACGACGATACCCTCGATAGAGTCGGTCAGTGCCTGACCCGCGACCATCTCGCCGCCGTAGAACAGCAGCCCGAAGAAGAACAGGGCGACGACGACGCCGCCGACCGCGTTCGCGGGGTAGCGCACGAACACGAGGTACTCGCGGACGAGGACGGCACGCGCGAGGTCGAGGTAGGTGGCGCGACGGAGGCCGTCGTCGGTCACGGCGAGTCCTCCGGCGAGCCGCGAACGGGTGACGGCGTGACCGCGGTCACGCGTCGGCCCCCGTCAGGTCGAGCAGTACCTGGCCGAGGTCCGGCTCCACCGTCGCGACGGCGTCGACGGTCACGCCGCGGGCCCGGAGGGCGTCGAACAGGTCGTAGAGCCCGTCGCCGGAGGCGGCGACCTCGACGCGGGTCGGCCCGGCACGGGTCCGGACCCCGGTCACCTCGAAGCGCTCGCGGAGGACGTCGAGCGTCTCGTCGTCGAGGTCCGTACTGGTCACGCGGACGCCGCGGGGCCCGAGACGACGGCGCAGGCCCGCGACACTGTCGTCGGCGACGACTCGTCCGTCGTTCAGCACGACCACGCGGTCGCAGACGTCCTCCAGCACCGCTACCTCGTGGCTCGACAGTACGACCGTCAGGTCCCGCTCGGCGACGATCCGCTGCAGTTCGTGCCGGAGCGTCAGCGACGACTCGACGTCGAGGCCGAGCGTCGGCTCGTCGAGAAAGACGACGTCGGCGTCCGTCGCGAGGACACTCGCGAGCGACACCTTCTGTTTCATCCCGCGGGAGAGGTCACGAACGGGCGTGTCGGCCGCCGACGCGAGGTCGAGCTGGTCGAGCAGCCGGTCGTGCCGGTCGGCGACCGCGTCCGGCGCGACGCCGCTCACCGTCGCGAAGTAGCGCAGGTTCTCCCGGACGGTCAGCCGCCAGTAGTCGTTTCGCGCCCCCTCCAGCATCGCGCCGACGTGCTCGGCTGCCGCGCGCGGACGGTCGTGGACGTCGACGCCCGCCACGCGGACCGACCCCGACTCGGGGAGCGTCAGGCCGAGTATCGACTTGACCAGCGTCGTCTTGCCCGCGCCGTTCGGGCCCAGAAGGCCGACGACCGAGCCGCGCTCGACGGTCAGCGAGACGTCGTCGACGGCGACGACGTCGCCGAACCGTACCGTCAGTCCGTCGACGCGCACCGCGGCGCTGCCGTGGCCGTTTCCGCTGCCGACCGGTCCGTCTCTCGCCGCCTCTGTGTGGCCGCTCACGTGAGGACGAGGGCCTCGACGGACTAACCGCCGTCGGTGGGCGTCGCCACACGGGTGACGTGGGACACGCGGGCACGGCTGTCCTCCTCGTGGCGGCGACGTCGGTCGGGACCGGTTCGCCCGCGCGTCACGGCCACGGCGCCGCTGCCCCCGGCTACGTCCAGCGGTCCAGCCCCGTCTGTGTCGTCGCCGTCTCGATGCGCTCGAACGCCCGCGCGACGGCGTCCGGGTCGACCTCCCACGCCTCCGTGACGTACGCCCGGGCGGCGTCGACGTCTGGCGCGACGCCGTCGTCGAACGCGTAGTCGTCGACGACCGGCGGGTCGAGGAACAGCGAGCGGATGCGGTCGGCGTTCGGGACGTGCGCGCCGCGGGCATCCAGCACCCCCCACAGGTCGCCGTGTTCCGCGACCGCCGACACCGCCGTCTTCGGCCCGACGCCGTCCACGCCGTCGTTGAAGTCCGTCCCGCACAGAATCCCGACGTCGACGAGCTGTTCCCACGTCAGCCCGCGGGCGTCGAGTGTCGCCGCGAGGCGCATCAGCTCCGGGTCGCCGGAGGAGGTGAGCCCGCGGAGCGTCTCCGGGGCGCCGAAGAGCAGGGTGTCGTAGTCCTCGCTCCCGACGTAGTCGACGTCCCCACGGCGCGCCATGTACGACGCCTGCGCCTCGCCCTCCGCCGGCGCCTCGACGTACGGCACGTCCAGCCGGTCGAACAGCCCGCGGGTCGTCTCGTGGATGGCGTCGGTGAGCCGCTGTGTCCGGGCGTCGAGGCGCGCAGCCGCGACGCTGTCGCCGCGCTCCTCGGCCTCGCGCTTCTGCGCTTCTGCGCGTTTGCGCTGCTCGCGGCGTCGCTCGACCTCCTCGTCTTTCAGCGCCGTGACGCCGCCGTCGAAGACGAACACCGGTGTCAGGTCGTGTTCGAGGAGCTTCGCCAGGCCGGTCGTCGCTCCGATCAGGTTCGCCACCTCCGTGCCGTCCGCAGTCGTGTACGCGGCGTCGCCGGTGAACTTCACCGTCGTCGTCAGGTAGCGGTACAGCCAGTTGTGCGCGTCGACGGCGACGACGCTCCCGGCGACGTCGTCCCACGGGACGTCGCGCAGGACCGCCACGTCGCGGAGTGCCGCGTTACCCATCGACGGGGATCGGGCGTGACCGGGCTTCAATCCCCGCCCGGGTCCGCGACGACGGGCGGCGGGTGGCCGTCCCGGCGCTCCGCGACGAACGCCCGGGCCCGCTCGGGCAGGTCGCGGTCCGCGAACGCCGCCAGCCCGGCGCGGTAGGCCGCCGGGTCGCGGTCGGTCGGGTCCGGAGCGCGCAGGACGCGCTCGGCCATCCCCGTCTCCTCGCCCGTCGCGCCGAAGCCCGCGCGGTACAGCGCGACGTAGGCGAACGGGTTGTTCACCGCGATCGCGACGCGGTCGTAGCCCCGGTCGCGGGCGCGACCGGCGACGAACCGGCACAGCCGCGGACCCAGGCGCTCGCCGCGCCGGTCGTCGCGGACGGTGACGTAGCGCAGGCGGAGCGTCGTCCCGTCGGTTCGGTCCGGGCTGAACGAGACGGCGGCGACGACCGACCCGTCCTCGCGGGCGACGGCGACGCCCGGTCGCCCGGTGACGAAGTTCCCGGCGTAGGCGAACCGCTCGTGGTCGAGCTCGAGCCGGGCGTCGTCGTCGGCCCACCCGGCGACCTCGTACGTCGTCACGGCGGGGGTCGGGCGTCGCGGCAAAAGAGCGTAGTGGACGCCGCTCCGGGTCTCACCGTGCACGGCCCCGGCGACACGCGCGCGTTCGACCGCTTCGCCCGCGTCTACGACGCCCTGATGCCGCCCGCGCGGCGTGCGCCCGTCGAGGCGGGGTTCGCGCTGGCGGACCGACGCGTCGACCGGCTGCTGGACGTCGCCGGCGGCCCGGGCCGGGCGTCGGCGGGACTGGACGTCCCCCGGAGCGTCGTCGTCGACGCCGCTCCGGGGATGTGTCGTCGCGCACGCGCCCGTGACCGGGAGGCGGCTGTCGGTGACGCCGCACGCCTGCCGGTCGCGGACGAGAGCGTCGACGCCGTCCTCGTCGCGGACGCACTCCACCACCTCCCGGACCGAGACGCGGCGCTCCGGGCCGCGAGAGCGGCGCTCCGGCCGGGGGGTGTCCTCGTCGTCCGCGAGTTCGACCCCGTCACGCTCCGGGGACGGGTCGTCGTCGCCGCCGAGCGCGCGGTCGGGTTCGGCTCGACGTTCGAGGGCCCCGACGCGCTGGCGACCCGCGTCGGGCGGACGGGGCTGACGCCGACGGTCGTCGACCGCGGGTTCGGCTACACCGTGGTCGGAAAGCGGGAGCGTTAGGTAACCCCCGCGGGAGGCACCGTCGATGGCAGACGACGGGTTCCTCGCGGGGCGAGTCGACACCGGTGCGTGGCCGCTCGCGGCCGCGGACCTCGGCGCGCTGGTGGCGGTGTTCACTGCCGGGGCGGTGCGGCACAACGGGCCGACCTTCCCGCTCGACCTCCCGGTCGAGTGGCTCCTGACGCTCGCCCCGTTTCTCATCGGCTGGGCGCTCGTCGGACCGGCGATCGGCGTCTACTCCGCCGGTGCCGCCGAGACGGCGAAGGCGGCGATTCCGCTCGCGGTCCGGGCGTGGATTCCCGCGACCGCAGTCGCAATCGGGCTCCGTGCGCT
>JAQCMY010000083.1 GCA_028274865.1 Haloferacaceae archaeon
GCGAACGGGCGGAGCGCGAGGCGTTCGCGCGGCTCCGGGACTAGAGCTCGAGCGTCGGTGCCGGCGGCATGTGGCGCTTGTGCTCGCTCCGGGCGACGAGGTCGTCGACCCGGTCGACCTGTGCCGCGGTCACGTCGTCGAGCGTCCGGACCGTCGCCGCCGTCGAGAGCGGGCCGTCGACGTGGAGCGCGAGCACCGCGTCGAGCGTGTCGTAGTCGAGGCCGAGCTCGTCCTCGTCGGTCTGGTCGAGCCACATCTCCGCCGACGGCGGCTTCTCGACGATCCGGTCGGGCACGCCGAGCGCGGTCGCCAGCTGTCGGACCTGCTGTTTGTACAGCGGGCCGATCGGGTTGCAGTCGACTGCCTGGTCGCCGTACTTGGTGTAGTAGCCCGTCATCGCCTCGCTCCGGTTGCCCGTGCCGAGGACGACGCGGTTCTCGGCGTTCGCGACGACGTAGTTCGTCACCGCGCGGGCCCGAACCCGGACGTTCCCGACGGCGGTCCGGGCCGGCTCGGTGCCGGCGGCGGCCTCGTCTCGCAGGCCGTCGTCCGGCGCGGCGTCCAGCACCGCGTCGACGACGCCCGACACGTCGACGACGTCGTAGTCGATACCGAGCTCCGTCGCGACCCGCTCGCCGTCGGTCGTGCTCTCGTCGCTCGTCACGTCGCTCGGCATCACGAGGCCGTGAACCCGCTCCGGCTCGATAGCGTCGGCGGCGAGGGACGCCACCGTCGAACTGTCGACGCCGCCCGAGAGGCCGACGACCGCGCCGTCCGCGCCCGCGTCGTCGACCACGCGCTCAACGAACGACGTCGCCGTCTCGCGGACGTCTGCGAGTTCCGCCTCGGACAGTCGGAGGTCGAACGGTACGTCGGTGTCTGCGACCAGCTCCGGGGTACTCATCGTCTCTCTGTACGGTGCGAACGCACATGAACCCACCCACCCGGACCCGAGAGTGGACGTACGTGGGATAAGACGGGGCCGAGCGTGGCGTGGATGCTCGACCGAAGCGACGGTTTGAATACCGGCGCCCCGATCTCCTCTGGTGCGACAGCGCGCCGTTGGTCCAGTGGTAGGACATTAGCTTCCCAAGCTAATAGCCCGGGTTCGATTCCCGGACGGCGCACGTCTCGAACCTCGTGAGAGATATCGCCGGAGGACAGTCGAACCCTGCCAGTCGCAGCGTCGAGCGACGCCGGAGCGAGACGACCGTCTGGCTCCGGTTCGATTCCCGGACGGCGCGTACCTGCGACGAGCGACCGCGAATGGCGGTGTCGTCCTGCGGGAATCGAATCAGAGAGTGGAGCGAACGGAGTGAGCGGAACGACCGCGGTTCGATTCCCGGACGGCGCACCCCAACGAGTCGTGCGCCGTCCCACGTCCCGCTCGCCCCGCTCGCGGGACTCCCGGACGGCACATGTCTCGGACCTCGTGAGAGACGTCGCCGGAGCGCAGAGACAGTCCCCGTCCCGTTCCCGGCGTAACGAAGTTGTAGACGGCGCCGAACACGGCGTCGATGGCGACAGCACTACAGGCCGGCGTCGCCGACGTCGCCCTCGGTCTCGGCCTCGGGCTGGTCGGGTTCGCGCTCGCGGGGTACGGCGTCGTCCGGCACCGCCGCCAGCGGGCACGCATCGAGCGCAGCGAACCGGTCCGGGCGACGGTCACCGGCGTCGCAGTCACCGAGTCCGAGGGCGTGCGGGACGTCGAGGACGGCGGACAACACACGGACAGGAAGTACAGTACGGACGTCTCGTTCGAGTACACGTACGACGGCGAGACGTACGAGGTGTCGAACCGGTACCCCGACAGCGGGGCGGTATCGACGAAGTGGGACGCGAGGCAGGCCGCAGAGGACCACGTCGAGGCGTTCGACGAGGGGAACCGGGTGACCGCCCACGTCGACCCGGAGCGGTCGGGCGAGGCGTTCCTCGAGGCGACGCCCACGTGGGGCCGCAACGCCACGCTCGTCGCGTTCGGCGTCCTGTTCGGCGGCGGACAGCTGGCGGCGATGCTGCTTGCGCTCGGCGTCCTCTGACGCCTCAGCCGTCCGTCGGCTCCAAGTCCCGTCCGAACTCGTCGAACGGCTCCGGGTCGTCGGGCAGCTCGTAGTCGATCCGGCGTTCCTCGCGCCGGTTCTCGCCGCCCGCGTCCGGCGGGGCGGCCCGGTCCTCGGACCCGGGCTTGATCTTCACGCTCTCGGCTGGCGACCCGACGGCGACGTGGTGGGCCGGCACGTCGCCATAGACGGTCGACTCCGCGCCGACGACGGCGTTCTCGCCGATCCGGACGCCGGCCCGGACCATCGCGTCGTAGGTGATCCGCGCGTCGTCCTCGATCACCGTATGGAAGTTCGTCACCTGCGTCTGGTCGACGGTGTCGTGGTCGTGGCTGTGACGTGGGCGTCGTCGGAGATGGAGACCCGGTCGCCGATGGTCAGGTATCCCCGGTCGTCGAGGTGGACGTCGTCGTGGACGACGACGTTGTCGCCCATCTCGATGTTGTGGCCGTACGAGAGCGTGATCCGCTTGAACAGGCGGAGGCCGTCGCCGGCCTCGTCGAACAGGTGGTTCGCGAGCATCTGGCGAAGCCGGAGCGCGAACTCGACGTTGTCGGCCATCGGCGTCGCGTCGAACTGCCGCCAGAGCCACCGGAGGTGCTTCGAGCGCTCGAACCGCTCCTCGTCCTTCTCGGCGTAGTACTCTGACTCCAGGGTCGCGTCACACGGGTCGTACCCCTGGAGGCGCACCCGCTCGGCGGGCGTCACGTCGCCGCCGGCCCGCCAGCGCTCGTAGGCGTCCCGGTCGCCGAAAGGTCGACGAGCGTCTCCCGCACCACCTCGCAGGTGTCCTCCGGGCCGGAGAAGCGGTCGTCGACCTGACTCACGAACCGCTCGACCGCGGTGTCGGCGTCGGCGGGCAGGGAGACGCGTCGCCTGGTCACGAGTCGTCACACACCCGTGACGGGCAGATGCGTTCGGAAGGGCGGTTCGGTCGGCGCACAGACGCCCTCGTCGCGGGGCGCCGACCGCGCCGGATAAGTGCGCGCCGTCCGAACGGCGGCTATGCGTCACCGCGAACTCGGAGACTCCGGTGTCGAGGTCAGCGAGGTCGGCTTCGGTGCGTGGGTCGTCGGCACCGACTGGTGGGGCGACCGCTCGGAGGACGAGGCCGTCGAGATGGTCGAGGGCGCCGTCGACCGCGGAGTCACGTTCTTCGACACCGGCGACGTCTACGGGCACGGCGACTCCGAACGGGTCGTCGGCGAGGCACTCGCCGCCCACCGCGACGAGGTGACCGTCGCGACGAAGGTCGGCTACGACTTCTACAACAACCCCCAGGCGGGCCACGGCGAACTCCCGAAGCGGATCGACGGCGAGTGGATACGGACGGCACTGGAGCGTTCGCTCGACAGGCTCGGGATGGACCGCGTCGAACTGCTCCAGCTCCACAACGCGAACGCCGCCGAGATCACGCCCGAGGTGCTCGGGACGCTCGACGACCTGCGGTCGGAGGGGCTCGTCGACGCCGTCGGCCTGGCGCTCGGGCCCTCTATCGGCTGGCTGGCCGAGGGCGAGCGGGCGATAGCGGCGGAGTTCGACGTCGTCCAGACCGTCTTCAACCTCCTGGAGCGGGCGCCGGGCGAGCACCTCGTCGACGAGATTCGGCGTGCCGGCGCCGACACCTCGCTCGTCGCGCGCGTCCCGCACTCCTCCGGCCTGCTGAACGAACAGGTGACGCCCGACACCGAACTCGGCGCGGGCGACCACCGCTCGCACCGCCCGCAGGCGTGGTACGAGGCCGGCTGGGAGAAGGTCGAGGCGCTCCGGTTCCTCGAGCGGGACGGCGAGCGCACGATGGGTCAGGCCGCGGTCCAGTGGCTCCTCGGACACGACGAGGTGGCCGCCGTCACGCCGACGTTCCGCGACCTCGACGACGTCGACGAGTGGGCCGCCGCACCCGAGACGCCGCCGCTGAGCGAGGCGGAACGCAGCCGCGTCGCGTCGCTGGCGGCGTCGAACTTCGGCGTCGACCGGGACGACGGGATGGGGCCGGAGGACTACCGCTCGTCGGTCGGCGGCGACGACCTGCGCGACGCCGGCGTGCTGTCGGCGGCGAGCGCGGACGACTGACGGCACAGAGCGCGCCGGCTGCGCTAGGTCAGGAAGACGTGTCGCGGCCGGTCGGCCAGTACCTCGCGCCCCCAGTCGACCGTGTCGCGAAACGCCTCCGAGCGGAAGAACGCCATCGCGTCCTCCTCTGCCCGCCACCCGCTCGCGACGAACATGTCGTTCTCGTCGTCTGCGTTCACCATCAGGTCCGTCTCGCGGTGGCCGTCCGTCTCCGCGAGGAGCCCCAGGACGTCGTCGAACCGGCTGGTGAACGCCTCGCGGTGCTCCGGTTCGACGGTGTAGAACATCCCCATCGTCCCGAACCCGTCCTCCTCGCCGGCGCGGGCAACGACGCCCGGCAGGTCAGAGAGAAAGCCCGCAGCCGTCTCCGCCGCCGACGCGGTCTCCCAGACGCTCACCACGGCGGTCCGGTCGCGGCGGCGCGCGGCGTAGACGGCGGTGCGGGCGTGAGTGTCGTAGTGCTCGAAGTTGCCGCGCAGACCGTCCACCTCCTCCGCGAGGGCGTCCGGGTCCGCCTCGGAGTAGAGGACCACGGCGTGGACGTCCTCGCCGTGGGGCTGGCCGGCGTAGACGTCGAGGTCGGCGAGTCGCCCGCGGATGTCGGCCGCGTCGCCCTCGCCGTGCGGGTGGCCGCTCGCGCTCTCACTCTCACTCTCACCCTCGTCTACCTCCCGGGCCGCGGACTCGCCGTCGGCGAACTCGTCTGTCGGCACCCGCTCGCCGTCGAGGTAGGCGCCGACGTCTGACGGCGGGAACCGTCGTCCGACGTAGAACTCCGCGAACTCCCCGTACCGCGCCGAGGCCTCGTCGAAGCGCATCTCGTAGACGATGTTCTTGATGTCGACGGGGTCGCCGGCGAACAGCGTGACGCTCCACTCGTGGTCGTCGAAGCCGGCGGAGGAGGCGACGACCTGCGAGACCTGGCCGGCGTAGCGCTTCCCCGTCTCGCCGTGGTCCGCCATCAGCTCGGCGCGCTCGTCAACCGGGAGCGTGTACCAGTTGTCGTCGCCGGACCGGCGCTTGCTCATCGGGTAGTACGAGACGTACTGGTCCTCGGGCGGGTCGGGGCGGAGCTTCGACTCCATATACCGTCGGGTGCCCTCGTCTGCGTCGCCGTCGAAGTAGTCGTCGGTCACGTAGCCACTCACCTCGGTCACGGAGACGTGCGAGTCGGCACGGGTCGTGTAGCCGGCGAGCGCCGTCGCCTCGAACCGGCGCTCCAGCGCGGAGAGGTCGTCCAGCGTCGGGCGCATGTGGACGACGAGCAGGTCGGCACCGTCGCCGAGGACACTCGACACGAGCGAGTAGCCCTCCTCGGCGTCCGCGACCGCAGCGGCGTCCGCGAGGAACGCCTCGCCCTCCTCGACCGCTCGCTCGCGAGTCTGCTCGGGCGCCTCGCGCCACCCGTCCCAGTCGACGCGGCGGAGGTCGTGGAGGACGTACCAGCCCTCGTCTGTCGGCGGCATCTCGGCCATAGCCGGAGGTCGGCCCGCAGCCGTATGGAGCTTACTAGTTCAGCAGGTCGGGCCCGAAGACGAGGAGGACGAGCGACGCGAGCATCGTCAGCCCGACGCCGGTCGTGATGGTGGACACCACCCGGTCACGGTCGGCGACCGGAAGCCGCGAGACGACGGCCTCCGCGCTCGTCCGCAGGATGCGCCCGCCGTCGAGCGGGTAGCCAGGGATGCAGTTGAACACCCCGAGCTGGAGGTTTATCCACGCCGCCCAGAACAGCAGGTTCGCGCCCACGAAGACGGCGGGCTCGCCCGCCGCTCCGAGCGGTCCCTGGACGTCGTAGAACGCGGTCCAGTAGCCGGTGAACCCCGGGAAGTTCGGCACACCGAGGACGAACGAGGCGAGCGGGAGCACCAGCGCGACGTAGACGGGCAGGAGAATCGACCCGCCGGCGCCGACGGGCGTCTCGGCGCCCGGCCCGCCGTCGCCGCCGAGCAGCTCGAGGTACGTGCCGGCGGGGTACGTCTGGACGCCGAAGCCGTCGAGCGCGAGGCCGCTCGTCCCGGGGAACACCCGGACGCCGAGCAGGCCGCTCCCGTCGTCGTCGGTGCCGAGGGTCACGTCGTACGTCGCCCGGTCGCCCTCGTCGAAGAGCGTGACCGAGACGCGGTCGCCGCCCTCGGTCTCGGTCAGGGCGTCGAACAGGTCCGCGGAGTTCGTCACGCGCGCACCGTCGACGCTCGTCACCACCGCGTTCCCCGTGGGTGCGCCGGCGCCTGCGAGCGATCCGCCCTCCGTCACCTGGACGAACGCGCCGACGGGCATCGTCCGGGCCCCCTCGCTCGTCGTGATCGTCGCGACCGGCCGGTCGGCGACGGCGCGGTCGAACTCGGCGCGGGTCTCGACCGGCGTGCCGTTGACAGCCGTCACCGCGACGGCCTCGCGTCGGTCGGCGAAGTCGAGACCGGCGGGGTTGTCCGCGACGCTCCCGACGACGACCACAGACCGCTCGACGGCGACCGTCCGCTCGCCGTCCACCTCCACGCCGACGGTGGCGGCGTCGGTCTCCGCGAGCGCCGCCTCGAGTTCGGCCTCGGTGTCGACCGACCGGCCCTCGACCGCGGTGACACGGTCGCCCTGGTCGATACCGGCGGCGTCGGCGGGCGTCCCCGAGAACGCGTCGGCGACCGCGACGCCGGGCGCGACGGTGATGGCGCCGACGACGGGACCGAACAGGAGCGCGAACGCCACCACCGCGACCGCGAAGTTGTTCGTCACCCCGGCGGCGAACATTCGGGTGCGCTCGCCGCGGTCGGCGCTGCGCTGGCTCTCCTCGCTCGGCTCGACGAACGCCCCGACGGGGACGACGGCGAGTGTCACCAGCCCCATCGACTCGATGTCGATGTTCTCGACCCGGCAGAGCAGGCCGTGGCCGCCCTCGTGGACGACGAGGCCGAGGAGCAGGCCGAAGACGATCTCCGGCGCGACCGACAGCGGCAGAAAGTCGTTGACACCCGGGATGACGAGGAAGTTCCGCGGCTGGGTGACCTGTGTCGGCTCCGGCGGGTTCGAGAGGATGCTGACCGCCTGGACGAGGAGGAGCAGGAACAGTCCGCCCATCACCACCAGGGCGATGCCCACCCCGGCGTTACTCCACGCACGCCAGAACCGTCGCGGCTCGGCGAGGCGGTCGAGCAGCGCCCGTCCCCGCCGCGTGTGGATCGTCGTCAGCGGACCCGTCAGCCGAACGGACGACGGGAGCAGACCGCGTGCCTGCAGCAGGTAGGCAACGACGGTGTAGCCGACCACGACCGCCGCCAGCACGACCAGCAGGTCCACCTCCATTACCAGTAAGAGGCTCGGGCCGGGCAAAAGCCCGTCGCCACCCACGTCGTGCGGGCCGTTGCGCGGGCGCTCCAGCCGAGCGGACGGGTCAGCTCTCGCGGCGCAGCCGTTCGACGACGAACCCGCGGTCGAGGTCACCGAGGAACTCGCCGAGCCGCGGGCCCTCCGTGTCGTCGAAAAAGAGGCGGTAGCCGGCGGCGAAGAAGTCGCCGACGTCGATGCCGTGGTCCCGGGCCGTCTCGTAGATGGCCGACTGTATCGCCTCGCCGTCGGCGCCCGCCGCGACCGTGTCGGCGAGGTCGTCGAGCGCCGCCGCCGTCTCGTCGTCGAACGAGACGTCGGGGAGGTCGGCCTGGATCCGGTAGTCGTAGCGGTTGCCCGTCTGCGCGGCCCACCGACGGGCGCGGTCGACCCGCGCGAGCGCCGCCTCGAGTTCGACCTCCGGCGCGTCCGTCGGGAGGTGACCCTCGTCGCGGGCGATGCGGAGGCGCAGGTCACGGTCGTCGGTCATGCCGAGCACCGCGGCGACGGCGTACGGCACCCGCAGGCGGTCGTCCCGGACCTCGTCGACGAGGAACGGGTAGACCCGCTCCGCGAACGGGCGGAGCGACTCGTCGTCCTCGCGGCCGAGCGCCACCCGTTCCAGGCGGTCGAAGCCGTCGGCGAGGCGGTCGAGCCGCTCGACGTCGAGGTCGCGGGCCTTCTGTGGGTCGAGCGCGAAGAAGTAGCGCACCACCTCGGGGCCGAGCAGGTCGAGCAGCTCTCGGGCGGTCAGCACGTTCCCGTCCGAAGAGGAGAGCGCCTCGCCGCCGAGCGTGAACCACTCGTAGGTGAGCGGGACGGGCGGGTCGCGCTCGAACACCCGCTCGGCGAGCGCGCAGCCGCTCGGCCACGACCCCTCGGCGTGGTCCTTGCCGAACGGCTCGAAGTCGACGTCGAGGGTCGTCCACTGCGCCGGCCACTCGACGCGCCACGGGAGCTTGCCCGCCCGGAGCGTCGCCGTCCCCTCGTTGCCACAGCCCTCGATCTCCTGGCCGCCGGCGGTCATGCCCGTACACCGGTAGTCGACGGTCCCGGACCCGAGGTCGACGGGGCCGACGTCGGTCGTCAGCCGGTCGCACTCGGCACACTGGGCCATGAACGGGACGTAGCCGTCGTCGACGCCGGACTGGTAGTCTCCGAGGACCGTCCGGACCTCGTCGGCGCGGGCGAGCGCCGTCCGGGTCGCCGGCTCGAACGCGCCGGACTCGTAGAGCGCGGTGTTGGACTCGAACTCGACCGGCACCCCGAGCAGGTCGGCGGACTGCCGGAGCAGGTCGGTGAAGTGGTCGCCGTAGGAGTCGTGGTCACAGCCGGCGATCGGGTCCGGGATCGCGGTGTACGGGACGCCGAGGTTCCGCCCGAGCGCGGCGGCGTCGACCCGGTCGTCGCCGAGGTCGACGAGTTCGAACTCCGCGGTCGCGAGGCGTCGAGGGATCTTCCGGAGCGCGTCCCGGTCGTCGCTCGTGAACACCTGTCTGACGTCGTACCCCCGGTCGCGAAGCGCCTCGGCGACGAACCAGCCCCGCAGGAGCTCGTTGAGGTGGCCGACGTGCGGGACGCCGGACGGCGAGACGCCGCCCTTGATCACGACCGGCTCGTCCGGGTCGCGCGCCAGCACCCGGTCTGCGGCCTCGTCGGCCCAGAAGGCGCGGTGTTCGGCCTCGTCGCCGCTCATCGGACCGCGGTCCCGTCGCACTCGTCGTCCACGACGGCCCGGGCCACCGTCTCGGGGTCGGTGCCGTCGACGACGAGCGCCCGCAGGCCGGCGCGCTCGACGAGCTTCGCGGCGAGGAGGTCGACGGGCGCGCTCGCGCCGGCCGAGCGGCTCATCGGCGCCACCACCTCCACCAGTTCGGCGGGGGTGAGCTCGTCGAACCGCTCGGCTGTCGCGTCCGTCGTCGGGTCGGCGTCGTAGACGCCGTCGACGCTGGTCGCGAACACGAGCCGGTCGGCGCGTGCGTCCTCCGCGAGGGCAGCGGCGACGGCGTCCGTGGTCTGGCCCGGCGCGACGCCACCCATCACGGGGACGCGGCCGGCGTCCATCGCCGCGACGGCGCGCTCGTAGTCCTCGGGCGTGGCGCTCGGGGCGTCGAGCGCGGTCCGGAGGAGGCGAGCGTTCAGCTGTGTGACGGCGATCCCGAGCCGGTCGAGTTCGACCTCCGTCGCGTCGAGCGTCCGTGCGGCGTCGATGTACGCCCGTGCCGTCGGCCCGCCGCCGACGACGACACCGACGTCGTGACCGGCGGCGACGACCCGGTCGAGGGCCGCGGCGTACGCCTCGACGCGGGCCGGGTCGAGGTCCGGGGCCAGGACGCTCCCCCCGACAGAGACGACTGCTCGCATGGGTTATCGTCGGCCCGAGCCGCCGATAAGGGTTGTCACCTGCACCGAGCGACACAGTAAACCCGGCGCGCCTCCCCACGTCCGGTATGCGCGCCGCACGCGTCGTCGGCCCGGACGCATCTGCCGCCGCCGCCCGCATCGCACCGGCGCTCGACGGGTCCGTCGCGACCGTCGAGGGCCTCGAGCCGGACGTCCCGCGGACGCCGCCGCCGGCAGCCGACGCCGCCTACGGCGTCGCGCCGGACGGGTCGTGGGTCGGCGCGGGCGAGGACCGGACGGTCGCCGACCTCGTCGACGTCGCCGCCGGCCACGACTACCTCCTCGTCGTCGGTGTCGAGGCGAACCTCCCGGCTGTCGTCGTCGGCGACGGCGAGGCGCGGGACGTGCTCGTCCGCGCCGACGCCGCAGCGGCACTCGACGTCGACGCCGTCGCCGACGCGCTCGACGGACTCGACCCGCGCGAGACGCTCGGGTCGCTCGTCGCCGGGGTCAAGTCCGCCCCCGGGTCCGACCGGGCTGGGGCAGTCGCGACGTTCACCGGCCGGGTCAGGGCGAAGGACTCGCCGGACGAGGCCCGGACCGAGCGGCTGGAGTTCGAGAAGTACGAGGGGGTCGCAGACGAGCGGATGGCGACCATCGAGCGCGAACTCGAGGCCCGCGAGGGAGTCGTCGCCGTCCGCACCCACCACCGGACCGGCGTCGTCGAGGCGGGCGAGGACATCGTCCACGTCGTCGTCCTCGCGGGGCACCGCCGCGAGGCGTTTCGTGCCGTCGAGGACGGCATCGACCGGCTGAAAGACGAGGTGCCGCTGTTCAAGAAGGAGGTCACCGTCGAGGACGAGTTCTGGGTCCACGAGCGGGAGTGACAGACACACGTCAGACACCTGCCGGCGTCGGGTGAGAATCGGATCGAGACGTTCAGAACGCTTCATAAAATGTCTCAAAACGTCTACGGCGTTCGTGAACGTTCCAGTTTTCGCCGATTCACGCTCGAATCCAACCGAACGTTCACCCGCTTATACCCCCCTCCCGCCTCATAGGACAGACGCGATGAGCGCGACTGCCCACCCGAAGGCCGACGACGACCCGACGAAGGACGAACGGCTGAAGCAGTACCTGCTGGAGAAGGCCGCGGACGGCGAGCTCTACTTCAAGAGCAAGTTCATCGCCGACGACGTCGGCCTGTCGCCGAAGGAGATCGGCGCGCTGATGGTGAAGCTCCGGGACGAGGCCTCGGAACTGACCGTCGAGAAGTGGTCGTACACGAGTGCGACCACGTGGCGCGTCGAGCCCGCGTAAGGGACCGGACCACTCGCGCTCGCGCGGTGGTTCCCGCGCGGCTCCCCTCCTCTCCCCCGGACGAACGGCCACACAACTGTTATTTTTCGACACCCGCTAGCGGCTGTCGATGGACCCGCGGGACCCGTCGGCAGACGGACCACCGACGGCGCGGCTGCGGTCGCTGCTCCAGCTCCGTGCAACCGAACGAGACGGCGACGAGCGCCGCTACCACGGCGACCCGCTCGTTCCGCGCTCGGTGCT
Organism: Haloferacaceae archaeon; assembly: GCA_028274865.1. Lineage (GTDB taxonomy): Archaea > Halobacteriota > Halobacteria > Halobacteriales > Haloferacaceae > A07HB70. Next base: position 11,361 of record JAQCMY010000083.1, read on the forward strand.
GACACGGGAACTCGACGCCGCGTTCCGTGACGCCGGCTACGAGTGCCGGGTCGTCGACGGTCGGGACGCCGGCGAGGTGACCGTCGTCGCCGAGCCCACCTCCCCCGGGGTCGAGAGCGTGCCGTGGACGAACGTCGCGCTCGCGCTCGCGACGGTCTGCTCGACGCTCCTCGTCGGGGCGGTGGCGTGGTACTACGTCCCGCCGTCGGCGGTGGCGCAGAACCCGCTCGTCGCGCTCCGGGCGTGGCCGTTTACCGCCGCCGTGCTCGGCGTGCTGGCCACCCACGAACTCGGTCACTACCTCGTCGGCCGGTACCACGGCGTCGACGTGTCGCTCCCGTACCTGATCCCGTTTGTCGTCCCGTTCGGAACGCTCGGGGCGGTGATACGGATGCGCGGGCGGATGCCCGACCGGCGGGCGCTGTTCGACATCGGCGTCGCCGGGCCGCTCGCCGGACTGGTCGCCACCGTCGTCGTCACGGCGGTCGGGCTCTGGATCGACCCGATGCGGATCCCGGCGCGCGTGGTGTCGACGAGCGGGCAGGTCATCGTCTTCAACGACCCGCCGCTCCTGCGCCTCGTCGCGGCGGCGCTCGGCAGGCCGACGAGCTACGCCGACCCGGGACTGACGATCCACCCGATCATCATCGGCGGCTGGGTCGGCATGTTCTTTACCCTGCTCAACCTGCTGCCCGTCGGCCAGCTGGACGGCGGTCACGTCCTCAGGGCGATGCTCGGCCGGCGACAGGAGACGGTCGCCGCGCTCGTGCCGGGCACGCTGTTCGCGCTGGCGGGCTACCTCTACTTCGTCGGAGGGTTCGGGCCGAACGAGTCGGTCGGACTCTGGGTGTTCTGGGGGCTGCTCACGACCGTCGTCGCGTACAACGGGCCGGCGAACCCGGTCGACGAGACGCCGCTGGGGTGGCGGCGGATCGCAGTCGGCGTCACGACGTTCGCGCTCGGCGCGCTCTGTTTCGTCGCGGTGCCGGTGGAGCTACTCGGCTGAGTCGCCGTGGGTGTACCCCCGGTCGGGGAGCGGGTCACCGTCGGCGGTGACGCCCGCGTCCGCCGGCCGGACCTCGCCGATAGCCGAGAAGGGGACGTCGAGCGCCGCGCTCGCGGTCCGCACCCGGTCGGCCGGGACGGTACAGAGGAGCTCGAAGTCCTCGCCGACGAAGCCGGTCAGCTCCCGCCGGTCGCCGGGGTCGCGGGCGACGGCGTCGACGCTCGCGGCGGCGGGGACGGCCGTCCACGAGAGGTCGATACCGACGCCGCTCGCGGCGGCGAGCTGGTGACACGAGCGCGCCAGCCCGTCCGAGACGTCCATCATCGACGTGGCGTGTGGCGCGAGCGCCTCGCCCGCCGCGACCCGGGGAACGAAGCGGAAGAGCTCGTTGCCCCGCGCTGTCTCGCCGGCCTCGAACCGCCGGAGTGCCGCCGCGGTGCGCCCGAGCGCGCCGGTGACACAGACCGCGTCGCCGGGCGACGCGCCGGCGCGCAACACGGGGTCGTCGGTGCGGCCAACGACGGTAGAGACGACGGTGAACTCGTCGTGACCGTCCAGGTCGCCGCCGACGTACTCGGCGCCGACGGCGTCGCAGACGTCGGCTGCGCCGTCGAGGAAGGCGCCGACCTCGTCGGGGTCGAACGCCGGAGCGCCGTAGGCGGCGACCGCACAGCGTGCGGTGGCGCCCATCGCAGCGACGTCAGACAGGGAGACCCCGACGGCCCGCCACCCGGCAGTGTACGGCGTCGTGCCGTCGGGGAAGTCCGTCCGTTCGTGGAGCATGTCGGTCGTGACGACGAGGTCGTCGACGACTGCGGCGTCGTCCCCCGCCGCCGGCAGACGCTCGGCGACCAGCGCGAGCGCCGCACGCTCGTCCATAGGGCGGCGCCGAGCGGGCGGGGCAAAACGGTTCCGGGGGGTCCGGTGGGTTCAAACGGCCATCTCTCGTCGCCAGAGACGTGCTCGGGGGGAAGACACGGGCGACGGTCCTCGCCTTCGCCGCCGCCGTCGCGGTGCTCGCCGTCCTCCTCGCCGTCGTCGGCGCCGAGGAGGTGCTCTCGGTCGTCGCGGGCGCCGACCGCCGCCTCGTCGGGGTGGTCGTGTTCGCCACCGTCGGGTGGCTCGCGGCCTGGGGTGTCGCGCTCCGGGTGGTGCTGGGCGTCCTCGGCGTCTCCGTCTCGCCGCTCCAGTCGGTTCTCGTGTTCGCGGGCGCGATGTTCTCGAACAACGTCACGCCGTTCGGACAGGCCGGCGGCGAGCCGGTGACGGCGCTGCTCATCTCACGTGTCGCGGACACGGAGTACGAGACGGGACTGGCCGCGATCGCCAGCGTCGACACGCTGAATTTCGTCCCCTCGATCACGCTGGCGCTGTTCGGCGTCGGCTACTTCGCGACGGAGGTCGCCCTCGGGACGAACCGAAACGTCGCGCTCGCCGCCGTCGTGGTGGTGGTGCTGGCGGTCGCGGTGCCGGGACTGGTCTACTTCGCCTGGACCCGACGCTACCGGCTGGAGGAGCGTGCGGTCGGACTGCTGATCCCACTCGTCCGGCGGGTCGCCCGCCGGATGCCACGTGTCCCGGTGCCGACCGAGTCGGGGATCGAGCGGCGGGTCGACGGGTTCTTCCGCGCGATCGAGCGGGTGGCTGCGGACCCGCGGGCGCTGGGCGCGGCGCTCGCGCTCTCGACTGTGGGGTGGGGGTTCCAGATGGTCGGGCTGTGGGTCGCCTTTCGCGCCGTCGGGACGCCGATCCCGCTGTCGGTCGCGATGGTCGTCGTCCCGATCGGCGCGATCGCGGGCGTGACGCCGCTCCCCGGCGGCGCGGGCGGCATCGAGAGCGTCCTCGTGGTCCTCCTCGTCGCGGCGCCGCTGGCGGCGGTCAGCCAGTCCGTCGCGCTCGCGGGCGTCGTCGTCTTCCGCGCCGCGGTCTACTGGGTCCCCGTCGTCGTCGGCGGGGTCGTGGCCGCCGTCGTCGGGGCGCGCGCCGGCGCGTTCGGGAGGGGCTGAACGCCCGGATTACGACGCATTTAACCCCGGGTCGGCGGTACACAGCGGCATGGCGACCCTCTACGACGTCCCGGTCGACGCGCTCATCGAGCGCGTCGCCGCCCGGATCGCAGACGACCTCGACGAGCCCGACTGGCTCACGTTCACCAAGACCGGCGAGAGCCGCGAGCTCCCGCCACAGCAGGAAGACTTCTGGCAGACCCGCGCCGCGAGCCTGCTCCGCAAGGTTGCCGTCGACGGCCCGGTCGGCGTCGACCGGCTCTCGACCAGCTACGGCGGTCGCAAGCAGGGGTCGACCCGATACGTCGTCTCCAGCGAACACTCGACCGCCGGCAGCAAGAAGATCATCCGGGTCTGTCTCCAGCAGCTCGAGACGGCCGGCTACGTCGACACGGCGGAGGGCGAGGGCCGACGGGTCGCCCCGGAGGGCCAGCGCCTGCTCGACGACGTCGCGGACGAGCTGATCGACGAGCTCGACCGGCCAGAGCTCGAGCGCTACGCCTAGAAGCGACGTCGCGTGCCGTCCCCGCCGGAAGCCGTGACGTGGTGAGGTGGCACTCGCCTGGGAGGTCTCCGAAATCGTTTTGCGTGTCACGCGACGACATCGACGTATGAGCGGGAGCCCAGACGACGACCGACTGGAAGAGCTCCGCGAGCAGAAGATGGAGGAGCTCCGCGAGCAACAGGGCGGCGGCGGCGAGGCCGACGCGGCGACACAGGAGGCCGCAGCAGAGCAGGCGGAAGCCCAGAAGGAGGCGCTCCTGAAGCAGTACCTGACCGACGGCGCGCGCAAGCGGCTGAACGCGGTGCAGATGTCGAAGCCCCAGTTCGCCGAGCAGGTCGAACAGCAGCTCGTCGCGCTCGCACAGAGCGGTCGTATCCAGGACCGTATCGACGAGGACCAGATGCGCGACCTCCTGAGCGAGCTGAAGCCCGACGACAGCGGCTTCAACATCCGGCGCCGGTAGTCCCGGTGGAGCTCGCGCTCTGTTACAGCGGCGGCAAGGACTCGACGCTGGCGGCACTGCTGCTCGACCGGTTCTACGACGTGACGCTCGTCACCGCCGGCTTCGGGCTCACCGACGACTGGCAGCACGCCCGCGCCGCCGCGGCGGCGCTGTCGTACGAGTTCGCAACGGTCGAACTCGACCGCTCGGTGGCCGAGGCGGCGGTCGAACAGATCCGCGAGGACGGCTACCCACGAAACGGGATCCAGCGCGTCCACGAACACGCCCTGGAGACGGTCGCGGAGCGAAACGTCGACGCGGTCGCCGACGGGACGCGCCGCGACGACCGGGTGCCGAGCGTCTCGCGCGCACAGGCCCAGAGCCTCGAGGACCGCCACGGCGTCGACTACCTCGCGCCGCTCTCGGGGCTGGGCCGGGGTGCGGTCGACCGCCTCGTCGAGCGACACCTCGAGGTCCGCGAGGGACCGAGCGAGACGGTCGCGAAGGCGGACTACGAGTCGGAGCTCCGGGCGCTCCTGCGCGAGACGGCGGGCGAGGAGGCCGTCCGCGCCGCGTTTCCCGAGCACGTCCAGACCGCGGTCCAGGGGCTGCGCGACCCCGACTAAACGGTCAGTTTCAAGCGCGCGCTCCGCCGAGTGGCGGGTATGCGACACGAGGGTCTGAAGGGGTTTCGCGACTGCTACCCCCCCGAGATGGCCGCCCGTCGGGCGGTGATCGACACCGTCGAGTCGACCGCCCGGCGGTACGGCTTCCGCGAGATCGCCACGCCGGCGCTGGAGCGCCAGCGGCTCTACACGGACAAGAGCGGCGACGAAATCGTCGAGGAGCTGTACGCGTTCGCCGACCGCGGCGGGCGCGACGTGGCGCTGACGCCGGAGCTGACACCGACGGTGGCGCGGATGGTCGTCGAGCGGGGCCAGGAGTTCACGAAGCCGATCAAGTGGTTCTCCACCCGACCGTTCTGGCGGTACGAGCAGGTCCAGCAGGGCCGGTTCCGGGAGTTCTACCAGACGAACGTCGACGTGTTCGGGTCGAGCGACCCGACCGCCGACGCAGAGGTGCTTGCGTTCGCCGCGGACGCCCTCGTCGACCTGGGGCTCTCCGCCGACGACTTCGAGTTCCGGGTCTCGCACCGCGACCTCCTCGGCGGCCTCCTGGACGCCTTCGACGCCGACGTCGACCGCCGGGCGGCAGTCCGCGCGGTCGACAAGTCCGCGAAGGTCGAGACCGCGGAGTACCACGCCCTCCTCGCGGACGCCGGGCTGTCGCTCGCGCAGGCCGAGCAGTTCGACGACCTCCTCGCGGCCGACGACCTCGACGAGCTGGTCGCGTTCGGCGGCGACGACGTCCGCGACGCCGTCGAGAACCTCCGGGCGGTCCTCGCTGCCGCCGCCGACCTGGGCGTCGACGACTACCTCGACCTCTCCCTGCGGACGGCGCGGGGGCTCGACTACTACACCGGGGTCGTGTTCGAGTGTTTCGACGCGACCGGCGAGGTGGGTCGGGCGGTGTTCGGCGGCGGGCGCTACGACGACCTGATCGAGTCGTTCGGCGGGCCGCCGACCCCGGCGGTGGGCGTCGCGCCGGGCGTCATGAACTCGACGCTCCCGCTCTTGCTCCAGCGCGCCGGCGTCTTTCCGGCGGAGGCCGTCGCGACCGACTACTACGTCCTCCAGGTCGGCGACACCCGCCCGACCGCGGCGCGGGTCGCCCGCGACCTGCGCGCCCTGGGACACGTCGTCGAGACGGACCTCGCCGACCGCGGGTTCGGCGCGCAGCTCTCGTACGCCGACTCGATAAACGCCGAGACCGTCGTCGTCGTCGGCGAACAGGACCTCGCGAACGACGAGGTGACCGTGAAGGAGATGGCGAGCGGCGACCAGACGACCGCGCCCGTCGACGAGTTTCCGGGCGACCACGACCGGCCGACGTACGGCGACTTCGCGTAGCGGGCGAGCGGGCCCGACCGCCGCGGCGCTTTTTCGCCCTCGGTCCACAGGGCCGCCGTGCGCGCCTACCGCCTCGCCTACGACGGGCGACCGTTCTACGGCTTCCAGCGCCAGCCGCGGGTGCCGACCGTCGAGGGCGCGCTGTTCGACGCGCTGGCGGACCTCGGCGTGACCGACGAGCGGGGGGCGCCAGACGGCTACGCCGCCGCCGGCCGGACGGACGCCGGCGTCTCCGCGCGCGAGCAGACCGTCGCGTTCGAGGCGCCCGACTGGCTGACGCCCGCGGCGCTCTCGTCGGCGCTCCCCGCGACGGTGCGGGCGTGGGCGGCGGCAGCCGTTCCGGCAGCGTTTCACGCCACCCACGACGCGACACGGCGGCGGTACGTCTACCACGACCACGCGCCGGACGCCGACGACGCGGCGGTTCGGGCGGCGGCGGCGCGGCTGTCGGGGCGACACGACTTCCACAACCTGACCCCCGACGAGACGGGGACAGAGCGCGACCTCTCGCTCGCGGTTAGCCGCGACGGCGAGTTCCTGCGGCTCTCCGCCGCAGCGGACGGGTTCCCGCGCGGGCTCGTCCGCCGGCTGGCGAGTGTCCTCGCCGCCGCCGGGCGCGGTGAGGCGGGGGCGGCGTGGCTCGACCGCCTGCTCGGGCCAGAGCGGGTCGACGGCCCGGACGGCGTTCCGCCGGCGCCGCCCGAGCCGCTCGTCCTCGCGGCGGTGTGCTATCCGGCGGCGTCGTTCGCCGTCGACGGCGGCGCGGCGGCGAGCGCGCGCGAGGCCCTGGGCGCGCGGCGACGGTCGGCCCGGAGCGCGGGCCGGGCGCTCGGGACGGTGCTCGACGGCCTGTAGCGTCGTTTATGACCGCGGCGCCCCAGGCGAGGCCGTGTACGACGCGGCTGTCTTCGACTTCGACGGGGTACTGACGCAGCCGACACCGGACGCGGTGCTGAGCGAGGCGGCCCGCGAGTCGCTCCGGGCGGTCGGCGTCGACCCGACGCCGCGGGCGGTGAGCCACGCCCGGAGCTCCGACCTCGGACGGGTGCGGCGGCTCTGTGCCGCCCACGGCCTCGACCCGGACGCGTTCGTCGAGACACGCGACGCCCACACCGCCGCGGCGCAGGCGGCGGCGCTGCGCGACGGGCGCAAGCCGACGTACGACGACGTCGGTGCGCTTGCGGAGTTCGCGGCCCGCGGGCGGACCGTCGCGATAGTGAGCAACAACCAGCAGGAGCTGATCGACCGGTTCGTGGCACGCGAGGCGCCGGCGGACGTCGCCGTCGCGTACGGGCGCGAGGCGTCGGTCGCGGGACTACGTCGAAAGAAGCCCCGTCCGTACTACCTGCGGCGGGCGCTCGACGACGTCGGCGTCGCGCCCGACCGGGCGCTGTACGTCGGTGACAAGACGAAGGACGTGCTGGCGGCACGGGCGCTCGGCGCGGACGCGGCGTTCGTCCGTCGGCCCCACCGCGAGGGCTACCGCGTCGGGGCCGTGCCCGACCACGAGGTGCAGACGCTGCGGGGCCTGCCGTGAGACCGGTGGAACTACCTGCCGACGGCGTGCGCTGTCGGCCGTGATACGGCGCGAGACCTGTCTCGAGGGGGCGGTTCGGGCAGCCGCCGGACTGGTGGCGGCCGGCGTCGGCCACCTCGGCGGGTCGTTCGTCGGCAGCCTGTTCCCGACGGTCGGGCCGCTGGTGTATCTCATCTCTGTCCTGCCGTTCGGCGTCGTGGGGCTGTACGCCGTCGCGACCGGCGCGTGGGTCGTCGTCGAGGGGGCGACGCTCCAGGCGATAGAGCGGGGGGCAGCGAGCGCAGCCGTCGACCCGGCCGACAGAGCCGGGCCGTCGGCGGACGACGGCGACGACAGTTCTTAGCCCCTCGCGGCGCAGTAACGAGTATGAGTTCTGTGCCCGAGCGGTCCGAGGTCGACACCGAGTACCGCTGGGATCTGGACAGTATCTACGCGAGCGACGAGGACTGGGAGGCGGCGTTCGAGGCGACCCGCGAGCGCGTGCCGGAGCTGGAGCAGTACGAGGGGCGCCTGCTCGAGGACGCCGCGACCCTGCTGGCGGCGTTCGAGACACAGGAGTCGGTGCTCCGCGAGGTGTCGCAGGTGGCGACGTACGCGAACCTCCGGTCGTCGGAGGACCAGCGGGTCGCGGCGTACCAGTCGATGGCGACGCGGGCGAAGTCGCTGGCGGCGGAGGCGCGGTCGGCGGCGAGCTACGTCGACGTCGAGCTCCAGGAGCTCGACGAGGACCAGTTCGCCGCGTTCGTCGAGGAGGAGCCGGCGCTCGCGGCGTACGGCCACGTCGTCGACGACGCACGCCGAACCCGCGACCACACCCGCTCGACGGAGGTCGAGAGCGTCCTCGCCGACCTCTCGGAGGTGACCGGGAGCGCGAGCGAAGTGTACTCGATGCTGACCGACGCCGACATGACGTTCCCGGCGGTCGAGCGCCCGGACGGCGACGCGGTCGAGATAACCCAGAACAACTTCACCACGCTCCAGAAGCGTCCGGACCGCGCGTTCCGGGAGCGGGTCCACGAGGCGTTCTACGACCGCTGGGAGGGGGTGCGCAACGCGGTCGGGACGGCGCTGCAAAAGAGCGTCACGGCAGACGTCAAGACCGCGCGCGTCCGGCACTACGACACCGCGCGTGAGGCCGCGCTCGACGGCCCGAACGTCCCCGTCTCGGTGTACGACAGCCTCCTCGACACCGTGCGGGACAACCTCGACGTCCTCGGCCGGCACGCCGAGCTGAAGCGGGACCTGCTCGGCGTCGACGAACTCCGACCGTGGGACCTCTACGCCTCGCTGTCGGGCGAGGAGCCGACCGTCGAGTACGAGGCGGCGTGTGACCACGTCGTCGCCGCCGTCGCGCCGCTCGGCGAGGCGTACCAGGAGCGGATGCGCGAGGGGCTGGACTCGCGGTGGGTCGACGTCTACGAGAACCGCGGGAAGCGCTCGGGAGCGTTCTCCTCGGGCACCTACGACACCCAGCCGTTCGTGCTGATGAACTACCAGGACGACGTGGCGTCGATGTACACGCTGGCACACGAACTCGGCCACTCGATGCACTCCGAACTCGCCGCCGACGCCCAGCCGTGGCAGTACGCGGATTACGACATCTTCGTCGCGGAGGTGGCGAGTACGGTGAACGAGACGCTCCTGACCCACCACCTGCTGGAGACGCTCTCCGACGAGCGGCTGCGCCGGGCGGTGCTCGACGAGTACCTCGAGCGGTTCCGCTCGACGCTCTTCCGGCAGACGATGTTCGCGGACTTCGAGCTGGCGATCCACGAGGCCGTCGAGGAGGGCGGCGCGCTGACGCCCGACCGGTTCGACGAGCTCTACCGCGAGCGCAAGACCGAGTTCTACGCGCCGATGGTCGCCGACGAGCGAATCGAGCGCGAGTGGATGCGGATTCCCCACTTCTACTACAACTACTACGTCTACCAGTACGCGACGGGCATCGCCGCCGCGACGGCGATCGTCGAGCGCGTCCGCGAGGACGGCGCGTCCGCGGCGGCGGACTACCGCGCGGCGCTGGAGCTCGGCGGGAGCGAGTACCCCGTCGACGTGCTGGCGCGGGCGGGCGTCGACGTGACGACGCCGGAGCCGGTCGAATCGGCGGTCGCCGTCTACGACGACCTGGTCGCCGAGCGGCGGTCGCTGGCGGCGTAGGTCGGCGGGCACCCAAAAGGCCCAATACTCCGCTCGTCTTAGGATGGGTACTGAATGTCACGGAGCCCGTCGCTGCCAGATCGACCCCGGCTCGAAATCGACCCGAGTATGTCTGACGCGGAGCGGCTCGAGGCGATCCGCAAGCACTTCGAGCGGCTCGTCCAGGTGAATCGCGAACTCGACGACCGGCTCACCGACGCCCGCGGTCGTCGCGATGAGCTGACGGGCGACGTCGACCGGCTGAAGCGGCGCAACGAGGCGCTGAAGACCTCGTCGCTCTACGTCGCGACGGTCGAGGAGCTGACCGACGGCGAGGCGGTGATTCGACAGCACGGCAACAACCAGGAGGTGCTGACCGAACTCGACGAGACGCTCGCCGAGCGCGTCGAGGCCGGCGACCGCGTCGCCGTCGACGACTCCTTTTCTGTCCAGCGGCTGCTGGACGACGAGACGGACGCGCGGGCACAGGCGATGGAGGTCGAGGCCGACCCCGACATCACCTACGCCGACATCGGCGGCATCGACGAGCAGGTCCGCGAGGTGCGCGAGGCGGTCGAGGACCCGCTCGACAGCCCGGAGCGGTTCAAGGAGATCGGCGTGGACCCGCCCTCCGGCGTCCTGCTCCACGGGCCGCCCGGGACGGGCAAGACGATGCTCGCGAAGGCCGTCGCGAACGAGACCGACGCCGCGTTCATCAAGATGGCCGGCTCCGAGCTCGTCCGGAAGTTCATCGGCGAGGGGTCGCGGCTGGTCCGTGACCTGTTCGACCTCGCGGGCGAGCGCGAACCGGCAGTGATCTTCATCGACGAGATCGACGCGATCGCCTCGAAGCGAACCGACTCGAAGACCTCCGGCGACGCCGAGGTCCAGCGCACGATGATGCAGCTGCTCTCCGAGATGGACGGCTTCGACGAGCGCGGCGAGGTGCGGATCATGGCCGCGACGAACCGGTTCGACATGCTGGACGAGGCGATCCTCCGGCCCGGC